>JASLOV010000065.1 GCA_030745285.1 Dehalococcoidia bacterium
GCCAGGAAGGCGGCCGCCGCGAACCGGAGCTGCTGCTTGCCACCCATCGCTGGACTCCCTCCATCGGTCGAGGCCAGCCATGCTACGGCCCGGCGCGACGCTCGTACAGCGGGGCGGGGCCACTCGTGATTGCCGGCGGTACCCGGGAGCCCGTCCTGTAGCGGGCCTTCAGGTTAGACTCGACCGCCATGGGCGAGCTGTTTGCGGGGTGGCGGTTCGTGCCGCGGCGAGTGATTTCGTCGTGGCGCCTGCTGATGGTCACCGCCGTCGGCGTCCTGATCGCCGCGGCATTGCTGGCGGCGGTGCCGCTCTACTCCACGGCGCTTTCGAACCTCGGCCTCCAGTTCCGCCTCGATCGAGCGCTCGACGAGACCCAGCTCAACCGCATCGAGATCGTCGGGCTCTTTCCCGGCGAGGGCATCGATGTCGCCCGCCGCGAGGCGATCGGCGAGATCTTCGACGCCCGTGTCGGCTGGTTCGGACCGGAGCGGCTGGTCGAGGAGCGCTCGCCGCGGCTGCTGCTCGACTTCCCCGGCGCGATCGATCCCGACGATCCCGACGTAGATCTGCTGACCGAGATTCAGGCGGACCGGCGTGCCCAGGGAGAACCGCTCCGCCAACCCTGGAACGCCTTCCTCTACCGCATCTCCGGTCTGACGGATCACGTCACCCTCACGGAGGGTCGCCTGCCGGGCCCCAGCGACGGCCCGCCCGAGGTCGTCGTCCCCGACGGCTTCCAGAAGCACGTCGCCGTCGGCGACACCATCACGCTCAAGCTCGCTTCGTTCGACGACTGCGAGATGATTCCCGGCTCGCTCGATCCCAACATCGCCGAAGACGAGGTGAGGTGCCGTCCCAACACCTTTGTCTCGCAGGTCGTGAGCCTGACGGTGAGCGGCTTCATTCGTCAGAATGACGCGGACGCGGACCGCTGGGACATCTTCACCGGGAGCTTCGAGGTGCCCGCCGAGCCGTTCCTTCCTCACGTCGATGCGGCGCTTGCCAGCGACCCGCAGGATGGCGTGAACCTCGATGTCGTCTATGCCCTGGAGGGCAAGGGTTCGATGCCGCTCTTCACGACCGAGGAGCAACTCTTTGGCGCCGTCGGCGCGGCGCTGCCGCATGTGCCGATGCGCTTCAACGTCGGCCTGATCGCGGACGTGCGGGCCCTGAGGCTCGGCGACGTCGAGCGCGGCATCGAGGGCGTGCGACTGGTTCGCCGGGACCTCGATGAGCGGCTGGAGCTGCTGCCGGTGATGCGGTTCCCGCTCGGCGAGACGCTGATCAAGTTCCGCAATACGCAGACGTTCCAGCAGATACCGCTGCTGATCATCCTGCTGCAGGTCGTCGGCATCGTGCTGTACTACGTCGCGGTCGTGGCCTCGATGCTGGTGGAACGCGAGGCGGAGGAGCTGGCCGTCTTCCGCAGTCGCGGCGCCAGCACCGCCCAGCTGGTGGGGCTCTACCTGATGGAGGGGATATTCATTGCCGCCGTGGCGACGGCGATCGCGCCGTGGCTGGCGGGGCAGGCCGTCGCGGCGCTGGGCTACACTCCCACGTTCGAGATCATGTCGGCCGGCAACGCGCTTCCGGTGACCGTCACCCCCTCCGCCTACCTGCTGGCCGCAGGCGGGGCCGCGCTGGCGATGCTGGCGCTGCTGGTCCCGGCCTTCGCTGTCTCACGACGGGCGGTGATCGACGCCAAACGCGAACAGGCGCGTCCGCCGGGCCGCAGCCTGATCCAGCGCTACTACCTCGACATCGCGGTGATCGCGCTTGCGGGGCTGTTGCTCTGGCAGCTCGGTCAGCGCGGGACCGTGTTCGACCCGGACGCCGTCGGCGGGTGGTCCAGTGACCCGCTGCTGCTCGCGTCGCCGCTGATATTCACGGCCGCGGTCGCGGCGCTGGTGTTGCGGCTCTACCCGCCGTTGCTGCGGCGGACGGTGAGCGTGCTGCTGGCGACCGGAGGGACGGCGGTGGCGCTGGGGCTGCGCCGAACGGCGCGTGCGCCTGCAGGCTATGCGCGGCTGATGTTGCTGCTGGTGATGGCGATTTCCGTCGGCACCTTCGCCGCCTCGTACGGTCCCACCGTCGACCGGTCGCAGACCGACCGCGTGCGCTACGCCACCGGCACCGGACTGCGGGCGGCGCTCGATTCCCCTGACGCCGTTCGTGCGGACGACAGCATCATCGATCTGCGCGCGGTCGAGGGCGTCGACGCCGCCGCACTGGCCTTCCGAGGCGAGCTGGTGACCCGCAGCCGGACCATTCTGCAGCTGCTGGCTGTCGACCCCCAGCGGGCGTCATCGATGCTCTGGTTTCGCGATGACTTCGCGGAGGACTCGCTGGCCGACCTGATGCGGCGCATCTCCAGCGATGTCCCCCCCGGCGGTGGCCTCCCGATCAGCGACGACACCGAGGCGCTTCGCGTCTCGATGCTTCCGACGGTGCAGCGCGTGAACTCCGCGGTGTGGGCGCGGTTCCGCGACGCCGAGGGGGCTTACATCGGCACCCGCGTTGGCAACCTGGATTTCGATGGCTGGCAGTCGCTGGCGATCCCGCTGCCCGCACGCGGCGCGCCGCCTTTCAGCTTCGTCGGCTTCCGCATCTCGGAACCGCGCGGCAGCGCCGTCCCTCAGAAGGGTGCGCTCTATGTCGACGACGTGACGGCGATACTGACGAACGGCGAAGAAGTAGTCATCGAGAGCTTCGAACGCGACGCCGGCCGCTTCGGCTGGCGCATCTTCGCCGGCCGCACCAGCATGGAGCTGTTCGAGATCAGCGACGAGGAGTCCGTCGCCGGCCAGCGGTCGGCGAGGTGGACATGGCCGCTGGGCATGGCGCCGGGCCGTCGCTACCTGCTGATGGATGACCCAAACGTGCCGCTGGCCGCGATCATCAACCCCGCGGCCGCCGGACAGCTGGGCATCAACCCAGAAATCGCCGCGCAGCTGGCGCGCGAGGGCACACCGGTGACCGTCACCGTCGCCATGGAGGACGTCGCCGTCCCGATCTCGGTGAGGGCGGTCGCCGACATGTTCCCGACTCTGCTGCCGGCCTCGCCGTTTATCGTCGTCAACCTGGAACACATCCGCGAGCTCTCGAACCTGCTGGCCGGCAGCCGCTTCAGCTTGCCGAACGAGATCTGGCTCGAGAGCGAGGGCTCGACGGGGGCGCAGCTCGACCTGGTGGAGTCGCTGCGGCAGGTGGACGCTCCGATCCGGCTCGTCACCAACGTCCGTGTTCAGCTTGCTGAGCTGGACACGGTGCGAGCCGACCCGACGCTGCGCGCCTCCGGCAGCGGCATCCTGATCGCCGCCTTCAGCGCCGTGCTTGGCCTCTCGATGCTCGGCTTCATCGTCAACCTCGTGCTCGGCGCACGGGCGCGGGTCGTGGAGTTCGCGGTCTTGCGGGCCGTCGGGTCGTCACGCCTCCAGGTGCTGCGGTCGATGGTGCTGGAATGGGGCGTGGTGCTGGTAATCGGTACCACGATCGGCGTTCTGCTCGGGCTTCGCCTGGCGGGCGTGATGCTCTCGTTCCTGAACGTCACGGAGAGCGGCGCGGAGGTCGTCCCTCCGTTCACAGTGGAGACGGATTGGCTCACGATCGGGGCGGGCGTCGCCGCCCTCGCGGGGGTCGCGGCCGTCGGGCTGATCTTCGCGTGGATCTCGTCGGTGAGAGACGACACGACGATCGAGCTGCGCCTGACGCGCTAGTTGCCGCCGCTGCCCGAGTCGCTCCCGTCGCTCCCGCTCTCTTCGTCGTCGGCCTCGTCATCCTCCGCAGTCGCTGCTGCCTCGACATCAACCAGCAGACGCAGCACGCCGGCCGCACGGCTGTCCACCAGCCGCACGACGACGGTATCGCCGACGGCAAGCGGCTCGGCAGCCGGCCGGATGCTGAAGAGCCGGACCGGCTCCCGGTAGTTGACGGTTGTGCGTGTGGCGTCCGAGGCGACCGTGATGACGCCCTCCTTGTGCATTGAGATCACCCCGCTGCGGAAGAGCACGCCGGGCAGCGCCGGGAGCCCCCCGAAGCCCGTGAACCCGGCGTCCGACCGGCCCGCCCATGCCGGGGGCTGGTCGGAGCCGGAGGGGTCGTCGACGGTCACGACCGTCGTTCCCTGCTCGGTGGCGTCTGCAGCGAGCCGCGAGCCGATCAGGGCGGAGCCGGCGCCCACGGCGGCGAGCAGGATGAGGGTCAGTACCGTGACGACGGTGTTGGAGATCACTGCTGCGTCTCCTCGTGAGGGCCGAACGAGACCACGCCCGTCAGCACGGGGCCCTCGCCGGCAAGGTTGCCGCCGAGGTTCACGACGGCTCCCACATTGAGCATCGCCGGGTCCGCCTGCAGCAGCTCATCGATCAGGGTTGCACCGTCGAAGTCGACGCTGCGTGTCGACTCTTCGCTCGACAGTGAGAATGAGCCGCTGCCGATGCGTGTGATGGTGCCGGTGATGAATTCCTCCGCCGGCCGGTTGTTTGCGGTGGAGATGCGGAGGAGCACCTTGTTCGGCTGCGGGTTGTGTGAATAGACGAAGCCGCCCACGAAACCGGCGGTGGCGATGAACACCAGCAGCACGAGCAGTACCGCCGCGCCGCGGGCGCGCGGCGCCAGGCGCGGGGTGAGCCTTCCCAGGAATCGATAGTTCAGATTGATCACCACGACCAGCGCCACGAGGCCGGTCACTGCCAGGATTGCCGTCACAGTGTGCCTGCTGGCGGGACCACCGTCACACGGCTACTCGCCGAGTCTCGTCGGGTAGCCGAGCGTCAGGATCTCCTCGACGTACTCGGCCCGCCATCCCGGCTGGGGGATGCGGTGCCCGCGGTCACGGAAGGCCGTGTGGTACTGGAGGTACTCGTCTTCCAGCTGGTCCCGCCACTCAGCCTCCTCGCGGAACGCCTCCGGCTCCACGTTCTCCATCGGACGATCGAGGTCATGCTCGGTGATCTCGAAATCATCGCGCCAGTACTCGGCAAGATAGTCCAGTGACTCCTCGAGATCGCGGCGCACGTCGAGCATGTAGGTCTCGAGAATCTGGTTGGCAGTGACCTCGGAGCCGTGGAGCAGTTCGGCCCGGGCGCAGGCGTCGCACAGCACGATCAGCTTGCGGGCGTCGCACTCATCGCCACGCGGGCAGCCACGGTGCCGGGGGGCGAAGCGGTTGTGGGTCGGTCGACGCGAGTAGCCGGCGGTCAGGGTCTCGAACTGCTGATCACAGCGCGGGCACGTCAGGTGGTCGGCAAAGATCGAATTGATCGCTTCTTCCCAGTTGAAACGCATCAGAAGTCATCCCGCCTGGAGTCGCGCTGCCGCGCGTCGAGCTGTGCCGAGATCAGATCGTATGACCGTGGTGCCCGCTGTCAACGACGGGCCTGGTCAGTCTGCGAGATCGCGGCTGTAGCCGCCGCTCTGGCCGGGCATCTCTTCCACGTCGACGGCGATGGCGGTGATATTGCCGTGGTCACCGGCCGTCAGTGACTGCACGACCTGGCCGCCGATCCACTCCGCGAGCAGCTCGGCCGTCGTGTTCTCGATCGGCAGGGCGGCGACATCGGACGAGGGGAACCGGTAGCTGCGGTCCCCGAACGCGATCGTCCAGTTGCCGCCGTCCTCGTTGATGTCGAGCAGTGGGGAGTCGAGCTGCAACAGGAAGCGATGGTCCAGCCGCTCGCAGGCCTCGCGCACGTAGCGTTTGAGCAGCGAGAAGTCGATCACCCAGCGGTCGTCGGTCAGATCGCCGTCGACGCAGCAGCGCACGGCGTAGTTGTGGCCGTGCAGCGGTTCGAACTCGTCGCCCAGCGTCGCCATGTGCGCCGCGGCGAACCGCAGCCGGACGCCTTCGACGGTGACGTTGCGTTGCTCCGTCATTCAGACCCGTGCGTTCGCGCCCGTCAGACGACGAGCACCGCGAGCATCTCGTCGACGCCGCGTTCTTTGACCATCGAGCGCTCGCTCGCGGCTCGCAGCCGATCCTGCATCGGCACGCCGTCGGGCTTTCGGTAGAGCTCGCCGACGGGGACGCGCCCGTGGCGCGCATGCTCCAGCGCGGCCATGTAGTCCGTCGCGTCATGGTCGTCCGGCAACGGGTAAGCGACCGGCTCGACGCCCCGCTTCGGGTCGCCCTTCAGTGCGGCGTAGGTGTCGTTGAAGTAGGTGCACGGCGACTTGATGTGAACGATGGAGAAGCCGCGGAAGTCCATCGCCGCGCCGATGAAGGCGGCGACGTCCTTTGGCCGCGAGGAGATCGCGGAGGTGATGTGCGGCACACCGCTGGCGAGGTAGAGTTCCAGCGGGTTCACGGGCTCGTCGAGTTTGCCGGCGGGTGTCGTCGTCGTCACCTGGCCGACAAGGCTGGTGGGTGATGCCTGGCCCTTGGTCAGGCCATAGATGCCGTTGTCCATCACCACCGCGGTGATGTCCAGGTTGCGTCGCGCCTGGGGGCCAATATGCTCGCCGCCGATGCTGAGGAAGTCCCCGTCGCCGGCGACGACGACGACGTTCAGTTCCGGCCGCCCGGCCTTCACGCCGAAGGCGATCGGGAGCGACCGCCCGTGGATACCGTGGATGCCGAACGGCTGCGGCCCGTCCTGCAGATGCACGAGGTTGCCGGAGCAGCCGATGCCTGCCACGACGACGGTGTTCTCGATCGGTTCGTTGAGCCGTTCGGCGCGGTCGGCCAGGGCGATCTCGAAGGCGCGCACGACGCCGAAATCCCCGCAACCGGGACACCACTTGAAGTCGTAGTCCGGGTTGCGCTTCGTCATACCGTCGCCAGCTTCCTCAGGCCCGTGCTCAGCCGTTCGAGCAGCACCCGTTCGAGGTGGTGCTCCTTGAACGGCAGGCCCGTGTACTGGGTGATCGAGTGCGCGTTCACGCCCATGCCGCGCAGTACCTGCGAGAACTGCCCGAGGTAGTTCAGCTCCGGCACGAGCACCAGATCCTTGGAGCGCAGCTCATGCAGCAGGGCAGGGGGGAGCGGGTTGAGGTACATCGTGTAGTACCAGGCCAGGTTCTGACCCTGCTCGCGCAACGCGCGGTAGGCGGCGAGGGTGGGTCCCTTTGAGCCGCCCCACGGCATCACGGCGACGGGCCGCTCCGTGTTCGTCGACTCGAAGGTGCCGTCTTTGAGCAGGTCCAGCTTGCTGAACCGTCGCTCGG
>JASLOV010000066.1 GCA_030745285.1 Dehalococcoidia bacterium
AGCGCCATGCGCAGGCCTTCGTGCGACGTCAGTTCTTCCAGGTAGGGGCAGGGCTCGCAGAGCCGGGTGCCCCGCATCAGCACCTCGCCCACCCGGAACTCGCGGTCCAGCAGATGGTTGAGCGGGACGCCCGAGGTCATGATGTTGCGCCGCGTCTCGCCGGCCGCGAGCTGGATGTCGAGCTGGGTGCCCCACGAGGTGACGACCCCGCCGTCGAGGTGATCGATCGCCTCGCGCTCGATCAGGGTGACCTCGCGCCCGCCGCCGCTGTCGCGGTCGGAGTAGTAGCCGGTACCGGTGAGATAGCGGTCGCCCTCCAGGCCGCGCCCGGGGAGTGCTCGCACCTCGTCCAGGGCCTGCATCGGCTCACCAGCGGCTGACGCGATGTGAATCGACTCCACCGTGCCGCGCCAGGTGTCCGGTCCGGTGACCAGTTGCTGTTGCTGCGTCATCGAGCCCTCCGTCCGTGCCTCGTCCACCCCGGTCTACGGGCGCGGAGCGGCCGCCGTCAATGCTTGGCCGTAGTGAAGCGGACGCAGAGGCTGGGGATTCGGTAGGTTGTACTGGTGAGCGATTCAGCCGAGCCGCCATCTGATATCGAATCCGGCGGAGGCTGGATTCGCCGGCCGCTGCTGTCCCTCACCTACCGCGAGTTCCGGTTCTTCTGGACCAACAACCTGCTCGTCGCGCTTGGCCTAATGGTGGAGTTCACGGCGCGAGCGTGGCTGATCGTGCAACTGACCGACTCGGCGCTCGTGCTGGGTGCGGTCGAGGGTGTGTTCGCTGTCACCTTCGCTGGCGGATCGGTGCCGATGGGCGTAGTCGCAGACCGGGTCAACCGTCGCAACCTGCTGCTGATCGGCAATGCCCTCGCGCTGATCACGGCGGCGGCCGTCGGGGCGCTGGTGATCGCTGATGTGATCGCCATCTGGCACATCGTGGCCGCCGCGGCGCTGGGGGGCTTGCTGATGGCGGTTCGCTTCCCCGCCAGCCAGGCGATGACGGCGCGGCTGGTGCCGAAGCGAGACCTGATGAACGCGACGTCGCTCAACACCGCCAGCCAGGGCCTGCCGAGCGTGATCGGTCCGGCGCTCGGCGGCGTGCTGGTCGGCGCGGTCGGCATAGGCGTGGTGTACCTCGCCACGACCGGTGCGTACCTGCTCGCCCTGCTGATGCTGGCGCTCGGTGTCGCCGCCTCCTACGGCCACATCGAGCGCGAGGACGTGCGGTCCGTCACCGACGATCTGCGGGAGGCCATCGAGTACTTGGCGCGGAACAAGGATCTGCTGAAGCTGACGGCTGCGGCGCTGACGCCGTTCCTCCTCGGGCAGTCGTACGTGCTGTTGTTGCCGTTGTTCGTGGAGCAGGAACTGGGACGGGGCGTAACGACCTTCGGCATCCTCAGCACCAGCCTCGGCGTCGGTGGTGTGGCGGGTGCGATGACGGTGGCGACGTTCGGTCGCCCGCGGCAGATCGGTTACGTGATGCTCTTCGGCGTGCTCGCGGTCGGCGCGGCGGCGGTGGTCTACGGGCTGTCGCCGTGGCCGGTGTTGACCGGCGTCGCGCTGATGGGGGCCGGGGCCGGCGAGAGCGCGATCTTTGCCGCTTACGAGACCTACCTGCTGACCCGGCTGCCCGACGAGATCCGGGGGCGGGTGATGGGGCTGAGCTTCACGATGGTCGCCTTCTTCCCGATCAGCGCCGTCGCGGCGGGCGCGCTGGCGGACGTCTTCGGATTGCGCGCGGTGGCGGTCGTCGAGGGCGTCGGAATCCTGCTGCTGGCGGCGGTGGCGTGGCGGATGGCGCTGAGGCACGTCGTCAGGGACGGTGCACTGGGCTCCGACGTTGTCTGAGGGTGCCGGACCGGGCGCGGTGGCGGGTGTAGGTCCGGCCGCAGCGGGCATGATTGAGCCGCTGCGGGTGCGCGATTTCCGCTTGCTCTTCATCGGGCTCGTCGCCGTAGCAGGCGATGATGCCGCTTCAATTCGTCTCGCAGATCTTCTGGGTGCAGACCGATGCAGCCGTGGATTCGCGTGTCGTGTTCGTCGGGACGATCGCGACGGTCCGCGGCGCCGGGATGCTGTTCTTCGGCCTGTACGGCGGAGCACTCGCCGACCGATTCAACCGCCGCCGGCTGCTGATCGTGACGCAATCTGCGGTGATCCCGGTCAACCTCCTGATCGCGGCAGTGATGTCTCTGAGTCCGGCGGACCGAGCAGGGCTCTCAGCGTTCTTCGCACTCACATTCGTCGCGGCGGGGCTCGCCGCCGTCGATGCACCGACCCGCCAGGCGCTGGTGCCCGATCTGCTCGGCCCGCGCCTGACGCCGGGTGGCATCTCGATCAACGCCGCTGGCATGCAGATATCGATGCCGGTCTCGATGTTCGCCGCCGGCTTCCTCGCAGCCGCTTTCGGTTTCGCCGGCGCATACGCCTTCGCGTGATCGGGCACGGCGTCCAGATCGTCACGTTGCTGCTCATGAGCGGCGCCGCCGCCCGGCCCGGCCGCCGGAGGTCCAGCGGGTTCCGTCAGACGTTCCGAGATGTGCGAGCGGGGATTGCCTACACGCGTGGCAATCGGACGGTGTTCTGGGTGATCGTGCTGGTGCTGGTGATGACGGTACTCGGAACTCCGGCCGTCGCCAACTTCGGTCCCACCTGGATCACGACGGTCGTGAAGGTGCCCGTCCGCAACTTCGGTCTCGTCGCCGCGACGTGGGGGATCGGCGCCTTCCTCGCTTCCCTCACCCTCGCGCGATACGCCTCATTCGAGCGCAGGGGGCTCGTAATCGCGTTCGGCGCGGTCGCGTTCTCGCTCTCGTTCCTCGTGTTTGCGGTTGGAACGGTGCCGACGGCCGTGTTCGGCAATTTCGGGCTGGGCGCGTCGCTCGCGGCGACGAACGTATCGGCGACGGCGCTGGTCCAGCATCTCGTCCCGAACGAGGTGCGCGGTCGCGTGATGAGCATCCTGCTGGTCAACCGCGGTCTGGCGCAGCTGGTGACGCTGCCGCTGGCGGCCGTGGGCGGCCTGATCTCGCTGCGTACGCTCTTCCCCGCGCTGGCGCTCGTCGTGCTCTCGCTCGTGACGCTGATCGTCGTCACACAGCCGTCGGTTCGTCGTGCGCGGATCGTCCGCGAACAGGAGGCGCCACCCTAGCATGGCGCGAGTGACTGTCGAAGCCTTGCGAGCGGTCAGCCGACGAGCCGGCCCGGTGCGGACAGGAGTGCGGACAGGAGTGCGGCCAGGATTGAGGCTATTGTTGGGGAGCCGGCTCGCCCGAACGGAGCGGTCGGCACGTCGAGCTGATTCGTCGAGCGTGGTGCGAGCGGGGGAGGCGTCGTGAACGAAGAGGGCCTGGAGATCGCCGTCGAGTACTGCTTCCCCTGCAACTACTACCCGCGCACGGCGTGGATGGTGAGCGAGATTCTCAACGACATCCAGGAGGACGTGAAGAGCCTGACCCTGATCCCCGGCAGCGACGGCCGCTTCGAGTGGACGGTGAACGGCGAGCTGGTCTTCAGCAAGGCCGCACTCGACCGCTTCCCGGAGATCGACGAGCTAAAGGAGTTGGTCTACGGGAAGCTTCACGCGGAGTAGGGCTGCACACGCAGGGCTGAATGCCGTATAGGTGAGTCGCGACCGGGTCAAAGGCCCCGTCGGAAGGAGAGCGAGATGGCTGACGCCGGCACGATCCGGGTCTATGACCCGACCGGACATCCATACGTCGAGGAGCACAACCTGGCGCGCAGGCCGGAGAGCCTGGCCGGGCTGCGGCCGGGCATTCTGGAGAACCGCAAGGCCAACGCCCGCCTGCTGATGGAGAGCGTGGTGGAGGCGATGCGGTCGCGGGTGGAGCTGGGCGAGCTCACGATCGAGAGCAAGCCGGTGGCCGGGCCACCGAGCCGGGCGACGATGCGCAGCCTGACGGAGCACTGCGACTTCGTGCTCGTCGGGTCGTGCGACTGAGGCTCGTGCACGACGTGGAGTGTCCACGCCGCAATCCTGCTTGAGAGTAGAGGCATCCCGGCGGTGGCCGTCGGGACGGAAGAGTTCGCCGGCCTGTTGCAGCTGGAGGCCGACCAGCGCGGCCTGCCCGAGCTGCGACGGGTGATCGTGCCGCACCCGCTGGGCGGGCTGAAGGAGGCGGCGATCCGTGAGAAGGCCGAGCCGGCCGTCGAGGCCGTGATCGCCGGACTGACGTCGGGCTCGTCGTAGCCCGCGGTGTCCTCGAACAAGCCGTGACGGAGGCGTCATGACGGAATCGCGCACGAGCGGCGCCGCTGCGGAGGCGAGGAAGGGCCGCCCCGGGGCGCTCGTGGACGCGCCGGCCGATCCGCTGGAGATGGTGCAGTCGTTCGCCGAGCGCGGCTGGGGCGACGGACTGCCGGTCGTACCGGCCACCGAGGAGCGGGTGACCGCGACGCTCGCGTACAGCGATCGCGATCCGCTGGAGGTGCTGGGGGTGATGTCGCCCCGGCAGGGCGAGGCGACGCTGCACGCGCTGGCGGTCAACGCCGTGATGGCGGGCTGCGAGCCGCGGTACTTCCCCGTCGTGGTGGCGGCGATCGAGGCGATTCTCGACCAGCGCTTCAACATCGCCAGCCTGAACGCCACCACGCACCCGGTGGCGATGCTCGTGCTCGTGAACGGGGCGATCGGGCGCGAGTTGCGGGTGCACGGCGGCAGCGGCTGCTTCGGCCCCACGTTCCCCGCGAATGCGGCGATCGGTCGGGCGGTGCGGCTGGTGCTGCTGAACGTCGGCGGCGCGAGCCCGGGGGTGGGCGACCGCGCGACGCAGGGCACGCCGGCGAAGTTCGCGTTTTGCGCGGCCGAGAACGAGGAAGCGAATCCGTGGTCGCCGTACCAGACGACGCAGGGCTTCGACGCCAACACCAGCACGGTCACGGTGTGGGGCGCCGAGGGGCCGCACAACATCAACGATCACGACAGCAACACCGGTCTCGACATTCTGCGCACCATCGCCGGCGCGATGGGACAGTCGGGCAGCAACAACCGCGGCGGCGGTGATCCGCTGCTCATGCTCGGCCCGGAGCACGCGGCGACGATCGCCGCCGACGGCCTGAGCCGTGAGGACGTGCAGAGCTACCTCTTCGAGCACGCCCGCATCCGCGTCGGGGAGATGGCGCCGTGGGCCTCGCGCGGCGTGCGGGGGCGGCTGGCCGCGGCGGGGCAGGAGGTGACGGACGAGGCCGTTGCCGCTTACCGCCTGCAGATCGCCAGCAGTGCGCAGGCGATACACATCGTTGTGGCCGGCGGGCCGGGCAAGCACTCCTCGTGGATGCCGACGTTCGGGGGCGCGACAGAGCCGGTCACCGTCGCCATCGCCGACCGCGACGGCCAGCCGCTGCGCAGCGTCCGCGACCTGGTGCGTTAGTGGCCCGGCCGGCGGAACATTCCTACCAATTCGTTTGCCGATGCGGTAGCGTCGCCCGCGGGAGGCTCGCCATCGACCTCGAACTGGGCGGCAAGACGGCGATCGTGACCGGGGGCAGCCGTGGCATCGGCAAGGCGGTGGCGCGCGAGCTGGCGGCCGAGGGCGTGGATGTCGCAATCGTGGCGCGCGGTCGCGAGGCGCTGGAAGCCACTGCCGAGGAGTTGGTGGAGTCGACCGGGCGGCGCATCGTGCCGATCACGGTAGACACCGGCGACGACGCATCGGTGCGGGCGATGGTGACGGAGGCGGCGGCTGCACTCGGCCGCATCGACATCCTCGTCAATAGCGCGGCGAAGGCGGGCGGGCAGGCGCCGGCACCGTCGCTTGCGGAGATCGACGACGGCGCGTTCTTCGAGGACATGAACGTCAAGGTGATGGGCTACCTGCGGTGCGCCCGCGAGGTCGCGCCGTTCATGCGAGAGCAGGGCTGGGGCCGCATCATCAACATCAGCGGGCTGGCGGCACGGCAGTCCGGGTCCACGATCGGCAGCATGCGCAACGTCGCGGTCTCCGCGCTGACGAAGAACCTGGCCGAGCAACTGGGGCCAGACGGCATCAACGTCACCGTCGTACACCCCGGCCTTACCCGCACGGAGGCGACGGAGGGCGTCGTCGCCTCGCGCGCAGAGGTGGCCGGCGTCTCGCCGCAGGAGATCGAACAGCGCATGGCGCAGGGCAACGCGGTGCGCCAGATCATCGACGCGCAGGACATCGCCAACGTCGTCGTTTTCCTCGCCTCGCCGAAGTCGGTGGCGGTGAACGGCGACGCGATCGCGGCGGGCGGGGGCGTCGGTCGCGCCATTCATTACTGAGCAGCACGGGCACAAGCGGGCAGCGCGAGCAAGCAGAGCAACCAAGCAGCGCCAGGGAGGAACACAATGCCGAAGGTCACCGTACTGATGCACGGCGCGTCGCTGGGAACGGATGTCGGCGTGATCGGCTTCTGCAGCGTGATTCTGATCGAGGGCGAACGCCGCATCCTTTTCGACTCGGCG
>JASLOV010000067.1 GCA_030745285.1 Dehalococcoidia bacterium
TCGTCGCCACCGATGGCGACCGGCCGTCCATCGACCTCACCGAGGCCCATCACGAAGGCGCCCGGTGTGAAGTCGCGCAGGTTGCCGTCGCCGTCGTACTCCGCCGCACCGACGAGCGGACCGGCCTCGATGAACGAACCTGGGTCGAGAATCTTGTCGACGCGTTCGCGAATCGTGTAGCGACCGCCATCGTGCTGCCGCTTGACGCGCTCCTCTCCGCCCATCTCCTCCGCCAGGGAGCGGATGTAGGCGATCTCGTCGACGGCGACGTCGAAGCCCATCCCGGGCTTCCAGCTTTCGTGCGTCTGATCGGCGGGCATGGCAGATCCTCTCAAGCCCCGGGCGGGGCACGGCGTGGCAATCTGGCGGCATCATACGCGTTGCCGTGCTCAGCGATCCTCGGCGAGCACAGGGTGCGTGCCCGACCGGCCTGACTCGACGACGCTGCCGGCGCTTGCGGAAGCAGCCGGCTCCGCGTGAGCGGATTAGCCCCTGAAAGAGTCCATCAGCTCGCGGACCGCGGGCATGTTGGCGGCGGGATCGATGTTCGCGTCGGCCGGCGCCGCGCCCAGCGCCGCCTCGAGCGCGAGACCCTCGCCCTCGTATACCAGTCCCGTCGGCTTCTTGCCTTCGGCTTCGAGCGCCGCCGCGAGGCTGAACGCCGCGGTTCGGTCACGGGGGTCGTAGCCGTCGACGGTGTCGAGGTCGCAGAGTCGAGCGCGCCAGTTGTGGTAACGGTCGTTGTAGGCAACGCACGGTGAGATCACGTCGAGGAATGCGAAGCCCTTGCCGGCCTGCGAATGGCGGATTGCGGCGTCGGTGAGAGTCGCAAGCTGCGCCGCGTCGCCGCTGTAGCCACGGGCGAGGAAGGTCGTCCCCGGCAGACTGAGACCGAGCATGATCGGGTCGGCGGCGCGGCCTTCCGTGGCCCCGTGGAAACCAAGCTGGCTGGACGGCGACGCCTGCCCCTTCGTCAGCCCGTAGGTGCCGTTGTTCATCATGATGTAGGTGATGCCGGGATTGGTGCGGAAGGCGTGAAGCAGATGTCCGCCGCCGATCGCCAGGCCGTCGCCATCTCCACCGGCCGCGATCACCGTCAACGAGGGGTTCGCCAGCTTGGCGCCCGCCGCGGCCGGGAGCACACGCCCGTGCAGCGCGTGGTAGCCGTAGGCGGTGACGTGGTTCTGGATCGTGCCGGAGCAGCCGATGCCGGCCAGCACCATCGCCTCGTGGCGGGGCACGTCCAGCCGGTCGAAGGCGGCGTCGAGCGCCGAGAGCACGCTGAAGTGGCCACAGCCGGCGCACCAGATCGGCTCGGCGAGCGGGAAGGTCTCGGTCATTACAGCGACTCCCGCTCGATGATCTCGCGGGCGATGTCGCCCGGCCGCAGCGGCAGGCCGTCGTAGCGCAGCACCTTGCGCATGCGCTTCGTGTCGCCGCCGCCCTGGGCGATAATGCCGGCCAGTTGCCCCGTGGCGTTGTGCTCGACGACGTAGACGCGCTCGCACGATGTGATGAATTCGAGCGTCTCGTCCAGCACCGGGAAGACCGTGCGCGGCTGCAGCAGCCGTGTGGACACGCCGCCCGCCTCAAGCTCTTCCATCGCCTCCAGCAGCACGCCGTAGGCGCTGCCGACGCCGATCAGCCCGAGCGTCGCGCCGGGGTCGCCGGTGCGACGTCCGCGCGGCAGGTCAGCGCGGGCGCTCTCGATCTTCTGCGCCCGCTTCTCCACCATCCGCGCGCGGTTCTCGGGGCTGGTGGAGACGCGGCCGAACTCGTCCCGCTCGTTGCCGGTGACGAGGGACATGCCGCCGGGCGTGCCGGCGACGGAGTACGCGGAGACGCCATCGTCACTGAAGGCGTAGCGGCGGTACTCGGACATCGAGGCCAGTTGTTCGGCGCTCAGCCGCTTGCCGCGGTCGACGGTGACGGCATCGAGATCAAACGGCGCGATCGTCGCGAGGTTCTGGGAGAGCGCCTGGTCGAGCGCGAGGTAGACCGGGCACTGGAAGCGCTCGGCAAGGTTGAGCGCTTCCACCGTCAGTTCGAAGCAGTCGCCGGGGTCGCCCGGGTTGAGCACGATGCGCGGGAAGTCGCCGTTGCCGCCGAACGCCATCATGTTGAGGTCGCTCTGCTCCGGCTTCGTCGGCAGGCCGGTGCTGGGGCCGCCTCTCTGGCAGTCGACGACCACCAGCGGGATCTCCGCGCTGCCGGCGTGACCGATGCCCTCCTGCATGAGGGCGATGCCGGGGCCCGAGGTCGAGGTCATGGCGCGCACGCCGGCAAGGGCGGCGCCGATCGCCATATTCACCGATGCCAGCTCGTCCTCCGCCTGCCAGACGACGCCGCCAAAGTCGGGCAGCCACCCCTCGAGGCTCTCCAGGATCTCCGTGGCGGGCGTGATCGGGTAGCCGGCAAAGAAGCGCCCGCCGCCCGCGATGAAGCCCAGGGCGGCGGCCTGGTTGCCGGTGATCTGGAGCTGGCCCTCGGGGCGACCGTCCTGCTCGACGGTGTCATGCCCCGCGCTCAGTCCCATCTCCTCCGCAAGCTCGAAGCCGAGGTCCAGCGCCTGCAGGTTCTGGCCGAGGATCGCCGGGCCCAGCCGGTTGAAACGCTGCTCGAAGCCGTGCCGAACGTCGTCGTCTGCGATGCCGAGCGAGCGCGTCGCCAGCGCCACGGCGATCGAGTTCTTGTAGAGGATGCGGCCGAGCTTCCGCACCGCCAGCCGCGCGAACGGCGCGGCGAAGAGCCGCACGTTTGCGGGCAGCAGGCCGGCCGGCATCGGCACGTCGGAGTCGTCGTAGACCACGACGGCGTCCGGCGCGAGCTGCGTCACCATCTTCTCGATGCCCTCAAGGTCGAACGAGACCACCAGTTCAACATGGTCGCCGCGCCCGAAGCGCACGTCACGGCTGGCCCGCAACCCGGCGACGGCGACGCCGCCCTTGATGCGCGAGAGCACATCGCGCTCCGTGTAGACGTTGAGCCCGCGCTGGCGCAGCAGGTCCGCCAGAATCGTGCTGACAGTCAGCGAGCCATCGCCGCCCTGCCCGGAGACGATGACGTTGACGTCCTCGATGCGACGCTCCGTCGATGCCGTCATGCCGTCTCTCCGTTGCCCGCTGGCCGGTCGACCGGCAGGCCGTCGATGTCGAGGTGTGGGGCGAGCTGGGCCGGCAGCGCCCCTTCGCGCTTCGTCTCGGAGAGGCGGATCAGCAGCGGACGGCTCTTCGGCGCGTCCGAGACCGGGCGGGTCTCGACGGCGCCGTTGTCCAGCAGGCGCTGGAACGCCTCGTGACCCGCTTCCGTGCGCACGACGACGTACGACCAGTCGTCGAGGCCGAGGCCGCCGACGGCGATGTCGGACTGGTCCGCGCCGTAGTCCTTGCAGTAGTGGCAGGCCGGGCGGGCAAAGCCGCGGAACTTCTTCAGCGACATCGACTCGGTCCGGCCGTCGGTGATATCGACCACAACCTTGCCCTTGATGTTGATGCGCCGGATCTCCTGCCGGGTCACTCCGAAGCGGTCGCCGATCGCCGAGACCGAGTCGTGCGTGAAGCTCTCGGAGCAGAACAGCCCGATCACCAGCGCGACGTTGCTGCGGTACCAGCGGTTGAGTTCCATGCGCAGGCCGCTGTACTGCTGCAACCGCACACCGTCCACCTGGCACGGCACGCCGACGACGGCGAGCGGCCGCACGTCCTCGGCCATCGCCTGCTGGAATGCCAGCGTGTTCGGGGAGTAGGTGTAGCGCGAGCCGCTGGTGGCCAGCACCTCGGCCTCGGTCTTCGCCAGGAAGTGGCGGCCGACCTGGGGGTCCTCCGGGTCGATGTCACCGACGATCGCGCCCTTGATCAGGCCGCGTTCGAGCATGTCGATCAGCAGCATGCTGACCACGCCGCCATCCTGGGTCTGGGTGACGATCTCCGGCCGCGTGCTGCGAGCCAGCACCTCGTACGAGTAGGGCCCGAAGCCGTCGTCCTTGATGTCCGGCATGTACTTCAGATCCGCCTCCATCGAGGCGTCGGGGGGACGAAGTACGGGGCAGACATCGGCGCAGAGCACGCAGCGCACGCAGGCTTCCGGCCGCGCGTCGATCGGGTGCTCGTCCTGGTAGTCGAAGACGTCCGTCGGGCAGATCGTGACGCAGGCGGCGCAACCGACGCACTTGCCTGCGTCGATTACCTCGGTCCTCAGCAGTTCGTAGGCCTCGAACCCGCCGCGGTTCAGCTCAGCTCGCCAGGCGTGTGCCCAGTCGTGCGGGTCAGACTGTTCGGCAACCGCGTCACGGTAACGTTGACCAACGATCGCAGCGCGTTCCTGCTCGACCATTCGGGGCTCCAGCCAGATAGGAAAACCCCGACCGTCAGTCAGGGTGACAGCTCTCTTGAAACCTTAAAGGCGTGGCCGCTCTCCGTACAGCGTCAACGGCCGATGCGGCGCGAAACGAGCTGCCCTCCGATGGCCGCCTCGGGGTGCCGGGGCCAGTCTGCCCATCGGGCGGGCACTCACAGCATCTCGACGGACTCGGCGGTGATGTGACAGGCCTTGCCGTTGAGCGAATCGTCGCGCACGAGCGTCAGCACGGCCTCCGCGACGGCATCCAGCGTGACGTGCGGCAGTTCGGAGATGCGCTCACGGTAGCGCACAAACGGCTCACGCTCGGCGTCGCTCATCAGGCCGGCCGCGTGCGAGGTCAGGTTGGCGCGCACGAGCGCCGGGCAGATGCAGTTCACGCGGATGTTCGACTCCTCCTCGAGGTGCGTGAGGGAGCGGGTGAAATTGAGCACGCCCGCCTTCGACGCCGCGTAGATCGGGTGCATCGGGTGTGGCGTCAGCGCCGCCGAGGACGCCGTCTGCACGATCACGCCGCCGCCGCTGCGCTCGATCAGCGGGATGGCGTGGTACGTCGCCAGCAGCACCCCGCGCAGGTTCACGTCGATCACGCGCATGAAGCGCTCCGGCGGCGTCCGCGGAAAGCGGGGCCCCGCCGCCAGGATGCCCGCGTTGTTGTGCACGATGTGCAGGCCGCCGAACGTTGACTGCGCCACCGCCAGCATCTGCTCGATGTCGGACTCCTCGGTGACGTCCGCCCGCACGAAGCTCGCCTCCGCGCCGGCGGAGCGGATCAGTTCCGCCGTCTCCTCCCCGGCCCGCTCATCGACGTCGGAGACGATCACCTTCGCCCCGGCCGCCGCTAGCGCCTGCACCGAGGCGCGACCGATGCCCGAGCCCGCGCCAGAGACCAGCGCGACCTTGCCTTCGATCTCCACCGCTCGCCTCCTCAGCTTCGCTCGACGCCCCAGGTGGGGAAATCCTCGAGCATCTCGGGTGGCTGACCGGGCGAGATCTTCATCACGGCTCCCACCGCCTGATCGTCGCGGACGAGCTGCACGACCCCCACGGCGACCTCCTCCGGCCGGATCAGCGACACACCCGGCGGCAACGTGCCGCCCGCCAGCGCCCCGCTGATCAGCGGCGTGTCGACGCGCTCGGGGCAGATGCAGCTGACGCGGATGTTCATCTCCTCGTTGAGGTGAGCGAGCGAGCGCGTGAAGCCGACCACCCCGGCCTTCGTCGCGGCATAAACCGGGTTGCCCGGGTAGACCACGAGGCCCGCGACCGACGCCGTCTGCACGATCGCTCCGCCGCCCCGTCGTTGCAGCGCCGGGATCGCGGCCCGCGTCCCCAGCAGCACGGCGGTGAAGTTAATGTGCACCATCGCCAGGGTGCGGTCGAGGTCCGCCTCTGCGAGGTCGTGGGTGGGCACGAGGATGCCCGCGTTGTTGTGCACGATGTCGAGCCCGCCGAAGTGCTCCTCCGCGGCGGTCACCATCGACTGCACCTGGGCGGCATCGGTGACGTCGACCGCCAGCGCGGTGGCCGTGCCCCCGGCCGCCTCGATCTGGCGTACCGTCTCGCCGGCGCCGTCCGCATCGATGTCGGCGACGGCCACGCGCGCCCCCGCCGATGCCAGCGCGAGCGCGCTCGCCCGCCCGATGCCCGACGCCGCTCCGGTCACGAGCACGACCCTGCCTTCGATCTCCACGAGAGGCTCCCTCCCCGCGCCCGCTGCTACGAGCGGCCGGCCAGGCGGTAGGCGTCGTGGATCAGCTTCACGGCCGCCTCGCACTCGCGGACGCCCATCGGCGGCGGCCGGCCGTCACCGACCGCTTCGAGGCACTGCCGGACGGCCTCGCCGAAGCCGGCCCGCCAGCCCTCCGGGACCGGGATCACCTCGTCGCGCTCCGGCGCCAGCAGGTGGAGCCCCTCCGGGACCTGCCGCAGCAGACCCAGTTCGCCGGCCACCTTCTGCTCGCCGTCGGTGCGGTTCGCCGGCCAGGTCGGCATCGTGTAGCCGACCTCGTTGTGGAAGATCACGCCACCGGGCGTGCGCATCGTCACCAGCGCGTAGTCCTCCACCTCCTTCTGGTGCACGGCGTGGCTCGTCACCGCGGCGATCACCTCGGGCTCCTCGCCGGTGATGAAGCGGGCGATGTCGAAGCCGTGGCCACCGAGGTTGAGCAGCGCGCCGCCGCCGGTCGAGGCCAGTTCGTCCATCCACGGCGAGTCCCACTCGACGTAGCGCTGCATCGTCGGCCGGATCATTCGGAAGACGATGTGAGAGACGCGGCCGAGCTCGCCGTCCGCGATCATCTGCTTCGCGGTCACCGCCCAGTGCGAGTAGCGGGTGAAGAACGGCACCGCCGCCCACGCCCCGCGTTCTTCGGCAAGGTCGGCAAGGCCCGAGACCGTCTCGGCGTCCGTGCCCCACGGCTTCTCCATCACGAATGGGATGCCGCTCTCGACCAGGTAGCGGAACGTCTCGGGCATGTCGCTGTGCTTGCCGAGCGCGATCACGAACTCGGGCTTCGTCTCTTCGACCATCTCGCGGTAGTCGGTGAAGGGCCGGCTGTCGAACCGCTCCGCCCGATCCTTGACGATCGCCTCGTTCGCGTCCGCGACGCCGACGATATCGCGTTCGAGGTCGGTGAGGATGCGCAGGTAGGAGGCGTCGTAGGTCGAGTGCCAGTGGCTAACATCGATCACCGCCACACGCTCAGGCATTGCCATCTCAGTCTCCAATCGATTCAGCGCCCAGCTTCGACGGATGGTTCCGCTGCGGCGTTGCCGCCGGCGATGCGACCCGTCCCGAAGGCCCACGCCAGGTGATGCCCGTGGCCGCCGAGGAAGACGCGCGCCTCCGCGTTCGCCCCGCACGAGTAGAGTCGCGGGATCACAGCGCCGCCCTCGTCGAGCACATGCATCTCTGTGTCGACCCGCAGGCCGCCCGCCGAGAAGGTGATGATCGGCCGCAGCGGGCCGACGGCGTAGAACGGTGGCTCCAGAACGCCGGGACCGACCGGGTCGCGGCCCCAGTGCTCATCGCGACCGGCGGCGGCCGAGCCGTTGAACCGATCGATCGCCGCTTCGAGGCCCGACGGGGGAAGGCCAGCCTGCTCCGCCAGCGCGGCGACGGTGTCCGCCTGGAACAGGTAGTCGGTGCCGCGGTAGTCGTCGAGGTAGGCGTAGGCGACGCCCGGAAAGGTCGAGAGGAAGATCCGGTCCTTGCGGTGCCAGCCGTCGCGCGCGGGCGGTGCATCGTCCCGCGCGGTGGCGATGCGGCCGGCCAGGCGGCCATCGAAGACGGCCCACACCATCCGGTCGGGCTGCTCGTTCGCAGGCTGGGCGGGCCGCCCCAGCTCGTCGGCGAACCGCTGCCCGAGCCGGTTCACCAGGATCGCGCCCTCGACGAAGATCTGGCGGTCGGGGGCCGAGTACGGCGGCAGCGCCGTGCGGAAGGCAGGTCCGCCGCCCCGGTCGAGGCCGGTGGCGTCCGCGCCCACGGCCATCGCCAGCGCGATGCCGTCGCCGGTGGCGTTCGGCTGCAGCGCCTCAACGGCACTCACCTCCGGGGTGCGGCCGTGCGCTCGCGCGAGTTCGTCATTCGCGCTGAAGTCGCCGGCGGCGAGCACGACCGCCCGGCACACCCGCACAGCGCTCGTCTCGCCGCGCCGGTCGTGCCGCAACAGAACGCGCGAGAGGTTCCCGGCGTCGTCACGCCCGATCTCGTCGATCACCGTCTCGGTGCGGATCGTTACGCCGCGCTGCTCCGCCGCCGCGCGTAGCACATCGATATACGCCCGCGAACCCGGCACGGCGTTGTGCATGCGGTATACGCGGTGCGGCGGCTCCGGGTG
>JASLOV010000068.1 GCA_030745285.1 Dehalococcoidia bacterium
GCCGGTGCGCTCGCGATGGAACAGCGCCGCGCAGGTGGCCCAGGCGATGGCGATACCGGTGGCGTAGTCGGAGATCGCGGATGAGGTCATCTGTTCCGGCGCGCCCCCGTCGTTGACCTTGCCCTCCCCTGCCATCAGCCCGGTCACCGCCTGCACAACGATGTCGTAACCGGGGCGGTGGGCCCACGGCCCGTTCCGCCCGAAGGCGGTGTTGTCGACGTAGATCAGGTCCGGCTTGATCGCGCTCAACGTCTCGTAGTCGATGCCGAGCCGCGCGGGCACATCAGGGCGGTAGTTGATGACGACGACATCCACGCTCGGGACCAGGTCGTGTACGACCTTCTGGGCGCGCTCGTCCTGCAGCTTCAACACCAGCGACTTCTTGCCGCGGTTGAGCGACTGGAACCACTTCGACTCCAGCGGGATGAACGGCTGGGCGATGCGCCAGGGCTCCCCCTCCGGTGGTTCCACCTTGATCACCTCCGCTCCCATGTCGGAGAGATTCTGACAGCCGAACGGGCCCGCGATGATCTGGGTGAATTCGAGAACGCGGATGCCGTCGAGTGGGCCTGTAGCCATGGGTCGTACCCCTTCCTGCCGGCCGAGCCACGATGTCCCGTGCGGGATCGCGACCCTCGGTGGATCGCGGCAGAGTATCTCTGTGCGCGGACGGGCCTGTCCAACGCGCCTGCGCCGCTCGTGCGAGCGCCCCACGGCTCGCACGCTCGGCGGTTGTCCCCCGTCCGGCGTCACCCGTACGCTGACGCCACCGTGACACCCTCATCCGAGTCCGACTGGAGCAGCGAGGACATCCACCGTCTGCTCGCGCCCGTCGTCAGCGAGCTGCCGCAGCCGACCTCGCTCTCCGACCTCGCCTACGACCTGAACGCCGGCGTGCCGGACCGCGAGACGCTGCCCGCGCGCGACCTGGCCGAGGCGGCGCGCCGCGCGCTGGAGGCCGATCCCGCCGGGACACTGACGTATGGCGGCTCAATCGGCTACGAGCCGCTGCGGGCCTGGATCGCAGAGGCCCAGGCGGCGGAAACCGGGCTCTTGCTCGGCCCGGAACACGTGACGCTGACGGCGGGCAGCGCTCACGCCATCGACAACATCGCCGCCGCCTTCGTCGCCCCGGGCGATGTCGTGGTCGTCGGCGCGCCGACCTACCCGGGCGCGATCCGCACCTTCAAGGCACGCGGGGCCCGGCTGGTCGAGGTGCCGCAGGACGATGACGGCCTGCGGGTGGACGCGCTCGTCGCCGCGCTGGAGCAACAGCGCGCCGCCGGGGCGCCGGTGAAGCTGATCTACGTGATCGCCAACTATGACAACCCCAGCGGCTCCACCCTGCCGCTCGACCGCCGCAGCGACTTGACGAAGCTGGCCGCGCACCACCGCGTGCTCGTCGTCGAGGACGATGCCTACACCGGCATCGACCTGGACGGCCCGCCGCCGACCTCGCTGTTCGAGGTGGCGCGGGGCCGGGGCATCCTGCGGGCGGGCACCTTCTCGAAGACGATCGCGACCGGCCTGCGCGTCGGCTGGGTCGTCGGCGACGCTCTGATGATCGAGCGGCTGGCGTTCATGCGGTTCGACAACGGCGCATCGCCGTTGATGCACCGCCTGGTGCTCGAATACCTCGAATCGGGAGCGCACGAACCGCACGTGGAGCGGCTGCGTTCGCTCTACCGGGAGCGCCGGGACGCCTCGGCGGCGTCGCTGGTCGAGCACTGCACGCCGCACGTCAGCTTCCGTTTGCCCTCGGGCGGGTTCTTCCACTGGCTGCACTTGGGCGAAGGCATCGACGCTATGCGACTGGCCGAAACCGCGGCGAAGCGGGGCGTCGCCATCACCCCGGGGCCCGGCTACTTCGCTTCACCGGGCGGTCGCGACCGCGTCCGCCTGGTCTACTCCGCCCTGCCGCCGGAGGCCCTGCATCAGGCGATTGCGCTGCTGGGCGAAGCGCTGAACGAGGTCGCGAGCGCATCGTCTTGACGCCGAATCCGGGGCGGGTCCGGGGTGAAGGTTGCCGCTGTGGTCGAGCCGCACCTACGATGAGCCATAACTGGCGAAGGGCCCTCCAATGACGGATCAGCACGAGTCTGACGGCCTTGTCACTGAGGTGAGAGACCTCTGGCAGGGCCGCGATGTCCTCAATTTCGCGAACGAAGCAGTCAAGGCGATGAGCGCCGGCACTGCTACCGACTGGGGACTGGCCGCTGCGATCGAGTCGCCGATTCCGCCCGTCACGCTCGGTGGCGGCATCCCGGACCCGGCGACGTTGCCGCGTGAAGACCTCAGCGAAGCCGCCGCCCGCGCCCTCGGCGTCGAGGACGACGGCCCCCTGCGCTACGGCGGCGCGATGGGGCTGGAGCGGCTCCGCGCGCAACTGGCGGAACGCTATACACGCGACCGCGGCCTGCCCGTCGATGCCAGCCACTTCATCCTCGAGAACGGCTCCGCCGGCGCGCTCGACGCCGTCTGCGCCGCCCTGCTTGATGCAGGGGACGTGGTGATCACGGAAGCCCCGACCTTCTCCGGCACACTCCGCACCTTCCGCGGCAAGGGCGCCGAGATCGTCTCCGTCGGCATGGACAACGACGGCATGCGCACGGACGAGGTCGGCGAACTGGCAGACCGGCTGGCCGCCGAGGGCAAGACGATCAAGTTCATCTACACGATTTCGAACTTCCACAATCCGATGGGCACGACGATGTCGCTCTCGCGCCGGCAGGAGTTGCTGCGCATCGCCGCCAGGCACTCCGCGTTCGTGCTCGACGACGACGCCTACGGCGAGATCCACTTCGGCGAGGCGCCGCCGCCGGCGCTCTCCGCCCTCGCCGGCGGCTACGGCGTGATCACCGTCGGCACCTTCTCGAAGATCATCGCGACCGGCCTGCGCGTCGGCTGGGTTCACGCGCGTCCGGAGATCATCGAAGTCGTCGCGCGCATGCGCTTTGATATGGGCAACAGCGCGATGCTCCACCACACCCTGGCGGAATACATCGATGGTGGGCGGCTGGATGACCACCTCGAAGAGATGCGCCTGCTCTACGCGGAGAAGATGGACATCCTGGCGAGCGCGCTCACGGAGTTCGCGGAACCCTACCTCACCTTCACGCGACCGAAGGGTGGCTTCTTCCTCTGGCTGAAGCTGCAGAAGGGCCTGACGGCGGAAGCGGTACAACGTGCCGCCGTGCAGGAGGGCGTGATCTTCCCGATCGGCCGTGCCTTCTTCCCGGAGCAGAAGGAGTCCGACGGCGAGCACATCCGGCTCGCCTACTCATGGACTTCGAAGGACGACCTGCGCGAGGGCGCCGAGCGGCTGGCCCGCGCCTGTGCCCGCGCCGCCGAGGGCGAGTAGCGACCAGCGACCCAGGCCAACCGCCTTCCCGGCGGTCTGTCCGCAAGTTCTTTGAGGGGTGCCATGCCACCACGCGAGGTCCCGAGACCGTTCAAGATGCACTGGGACAGCGGTCAGATCGTGGAAGAGGCGAGCTTCGAGGGCGAACATACGGCGCCGGCCATCCAACTGATGCGATTCGACGACGACTCACTCACCATCCGCTTCTGCCACTTCAATCATCGCGGGAACTTCCAGCGCTCTCCGATGATGCTCTCCGAGGAGGAGGTCGGGGCGATGCGCGCGGCGGTAGCGCAGACGCCGGAGCTGAAGCGCTTCCTTCAACGCATCGCGGGTGACTAGGGCATCGCAAGCGACCAGGCATCGCAGGCGAACAGGAGCGACCATGTGTGCGACGAAGCGACCGCCGGACTCGCGGCCATGGATGAGCGCTGCTCAGTACAGCCGCCTGCTGCCGGCACTCTCGCTCAACCTGATCGTCAGCGACGTCGACCGTTCCGTCGCCTTCTACCGCGAGGTGCTGGGCGCTGACCTGCGCTACCGCGACATCGACTTCGCCGCGCTCAGGATCGGCGAGATCGAGTTCATGCTGCACGCCGATCACACCTACGAGGCCCACCCCTGGCACCGCGACCTCGTCGACGGGCGCGCGCGGGCTGGGGGCAGAGGTGCGGCTGCTGGGCGTCGACCCGGACGGCATCGAACGACGCGCCCGCGAACATGGCGCGACCGTTGTCATGCCCGCGGCCGATCACGCGCACGGCTGGCGCGAGGTAGCGGTGCGCGACCCGGACGGCTACGAGTGGAATGCAGGTGCGCTGCTCGAAACCGGGGACCCGGACGGCCCCGGCGGTGCAGGCGGCTAGCGCCGGTCACGACGGCGGACCGATACTGGCTGGCATGTACCCCTCGCTCACGGGCAAACGCGCCGTCGTGCTCGGCGGATCGCGCGGCATCGGCCGGGCAATCGCGCTGCGGCTTGCCGCCGAGGGCGCTCACGTGCTCGTCAACTACGCCCGCTCCCCCGAGGCCGCCGAGGCTACCGCCGAGGACTGCCGCGCCGCCGGCGTCGAATCCGAAGCGGTACTGGCCAACATCGGCGACGCCGCCGCCCTGGCCGCGCTCTTCGAGCGCGTCGAGCAGTGGGGCGGGCTCGACATCCTCGTCAACAACGCTGCACGAGGGCTGGAGCGCCCTCGCCCGGCGATCGAACAGCGGCCGAAACACCTGCACTCGACGATGGACGTCAACCTCTTCGGGCCGTGGCAGGCCAGCCAGGCGGCGGTACCGATGATGGAGGCGCGCGGCGGCGGCACGATCGTGAATCTGCTCTCGCCGGGGTCGTGGAACTACATGCCGGACTACTCGGCAGTCGCCGTCAGCAAAGCCGCGCTCGCCTCGCTCACCACCTACCTCGCCGTCGAGCTGGCGCCGCGCGAGATCCGAGTCAACGCCGTCTCCGCCGGCTGGGTCGAGGGCTCCGAGGGCGAACACTCCTACCGCAGAGAGGTCTCCGACCGCGTCCGCCCCCACGTCCCCGGCGGCCGCAACGTCAGCCCGGACGATGTCGCCGCCGCCGTCGCGTGGGTCTGCTCCGCCGAAGCCCCCATGCTGATCGGCCAGACCCTCCACCTCGACGGCGGCTTCGGCGGCGGCGCCTGGGGCGCCATCCTCGATCCGCCCGAGCAGGGCTAGCCTTGCCTGGCTCCCCACCCGAGAGACGCAAGCCGCTCGGGAAAATACGCTTGTACGAACGCCTTGGTCATCTCGACCGCGAGCGCGATCTCAGTTTCAAGATCAGGGATGGCAGTCTCCGAAACCTCGATTGCCAGGAAACTTCCACCTCCCTCGTCGGCGTCCCCCGGGTCCACCTCCGCGCGCTCGCGGACCAGCATTTCGTGCACTACGGAAGGGTGGACGACGCTAAAGACGAGCCCTTCGCCAAAGTACCTTGCCCAGCGCCCCCGAAGCGCTTCGTCAGCCGAAACCTTCTTCTTCGCTGCCTTTTCAAACGCTCTTGGATCGCGAAGCGAGAGTTCAGCACCTTGCAGTTCGAACAGGTCTGGAAATTCCGTCCGCCCAAAGAGAGCACCTAGTCCTGATGGTTCCTCAGGAAGCACGGTCGACATACGTCGTTCAATTGAGGCAGCAGCCGCCTCAAAGAAGCGCGCTACCTGCTGCTGGGGCAGCAGAAGTGCCGCGAGCTCGCGCCCGTACTCTTGGCGAGCCAATCCCAACAGTGCTCCCCGTTCGTGGCGAGCATGGAGACGACTCCCTGCTCGTAGTAGTCACCGCCGAATAACCTCTTTCTAGGAACTGCCGCCCCTATCCCCATCAGAAATATCTGGGGCAGACTCGGCCGATTGTCTGTAGTCATAGTTCGCGCCTCACATCACCCATCGGCGCAACAATCCTACTCAACTTGCAGGATATCCGTCACCTCGGATCCCGCAATATCAGCCACATCGAGGGCACCGCCTCGTGCAGCGCTCCGGCGGCGCAGGCGCACGCTGCGACGGGCTCAGGATGAGCGCTGGTCGTCCTCGGCCAGCAGCACGTCGAGGGCCTGGCCGTAGGTCAGCGGGCGCTGCGGCAGCGGGAAGCGGCGCGAGGGGTCCCGGCAGATCTGCGGCTCACGCAGCGTCTCGATCAGCAGCCGCATCTTGCGACGAGGCAGGCGCGCCAGCGTCCACGCAAGCTGCTCGGTCACCCGCTCGCCGTGGCCGGGCAGCGGTAACCGCAGCCGCCGCTTGCCGGCCGCCCGGGCGTAGCCGCGCACCAGCTCACCGAAGGTGATGCGTTCCGCGCCGCAGATGTCGAACGAGCGGTCGTCATGGTGCTCGTGGCCAACAGCCATGCACAGCGCTTCCACGACGTCGCGAAGCGCCACCGGTTCGACCGGCACGCGCCGCCATCGGAAGAGCGGGACGATCGGCGAGCGGTCAACGACGCGGCGCATCAGCTCGAAGAGCGTGCCGCCGCGCCCGACGATGATCGGCGCGCGCAGCACGACCGACGGCATGCCGCACTGCCGCACCGCCAGCTCCACCGCCCAGCGCGCGACCAGGTAGCGCGAGGTCGCCTCCTCCGAGGCGGCGATCGGGCCGAGGTAGATGACGCGCTCAACCCCCGCCGCCCGTGCGGCCAGCGTGGCGTTCTGCGCTGCGTCGAGGTCGTTCGCCACCGGATCACCGGGCTGGTCGGGTGTGTGTGCAAGGTAGACCAGCGTCTCGACCCCGCGCATCGCCTCGTCCAACCCCGTGCCGGCGACGAGGTTGCCGGTGACGGTCTCCACCCCGCGGTTGCGCAGCCTCACCGCATCGAACTCCCGTCGCACGAGGGCGCGGACGGGCGTGCCGCCGGCCACAGCGAACTCGCTCAGCAACGCGCTGCCAACGAAGCCGGAGGCGCCGGCGATCAGAATCATCGTGCCGAGCGCCCTTGTTCCCCGGCCGCCGGGCCCGCGCCGTCCGTCCGACGCTTTCGGCGCTACTCCGGCGTGGCCAGCACCGCGCCGGTGTTGGCGGAGGTGACGAGGCTGCGGTAGCGACGCAACCAGCCGGTCGGCGCCTCACGCAGCAGCCGCGGCGCCTCGCTCACGCGGCGCGCGATCTCATCGTCACTCAGCTCGAGTGTGATGGCGTGGTTGGGGATGTCGATCGTGATCAGGTCGCCCTCGCGCACGGCGGCGATCGGACCGCCCGCCGCCGCCTCCGGCGAGACGTGCCCGACGGCAGCGCCGCGGCTGCCGCCGGAGAAGCGACCGTCCGTGACGAGCGCGACCCGGTCATCAAGCCCCATGCCGGCCAGGTTCGCCGTCGTCGCCAGAAACTCCGGCATACCGGGTGCGCCGCGCGGTCCCTCGTAGGAGACGACGATCACGTCGCCGGCCTCGATCTCGCCTTCCAGCACCGCCCGGCTGGCGGCCTCCTCGTCGTGGTAGACGCGGGCCGGGCCGCGGTGCTGGAGCATCTCCGGCGCCACCGCGCCCGCCTTCACGACGGCGCCGTCGGGCGCGAGGTTGCCGAAGAGGATCGCCAGTCCGCCCTGCTGAGAGTGGGCGTTCTCCAGCGGACGGATCACGTCGTCGCCGACTCGTTCCGCGCCCTCGATCGTCTCGCCCAGCGTCTTGCCGGTCACCGTGATCGCGTCGAGGTGCAGCGCGCCCTCGCGGCGCGAGACTTCATTCAGGATCGCGCTGATGCCGCCCGCCTGGTGCACGTCCTGTACGTGGTAGTCCGAGGCGGGCGAGACCTTAGAGATGTGAGGCACGCGCGCCGCCACCTCGTTCAGTCGCTCAAGCGGGTAGTCGACGCCGCCCTCGTTCGCGATTGCAAGCGTGTGCAGCACGGTGTTGGTGGACCCGCCCATCGCCATGTCGAGCGCGAAGGCATTGTCGACCGCCTCGGCAGTCACGATCTGGCTCGGCAGCAACTGCTCGTCGACCAGCTCCACGATGCGGCGGCCGGCCGCGCGGTAGAGTGTGTCGCGCTCCGGGCTGGTGGCCAGCACGGTGCCGTTTCCCGGCAGCGCCACGCCCAGCGCCTCACTGAGGCAGTTCATCGAGTTGGCGGTGAACATGCCGGAGCAGGACCCGCACGTGGGACAGGCCACCTGCTCCAGTTCCAGCAGCTGCTCGTCGCTGATCGAACCAGCCTGACGCTGTCCGACGCCCTCGAAGACGGTGATCAGGTCGACGCTCTCGCCCGCCGCGGTGGTGCCGGCCTCCATCGGGCCGCCGGAGACGAAGATCGTCGGCACATCAAGCCGCATCATCGCCATCAGCATGCCGGGCACGATCTTGTCGCAGTTGGGGATGCAGATCAGGCCGTCAAGCTGATGCGCCGCCACCATCGTCTCCACGCTGTCGGCGATCAGCTCGCGCGACGGCAGCGAGTAGCGCATGCCGATGTGCCCCATCGCGATGCCGTCGTCGACGCCGATGGTGTTGAACTCGAACGGAACCCCGCCGGCCTCGCGGATCGCCTCCTTCACGATCTCGCCGACCCGCTGGAGGTGGACGTGCCCGGGCACGATATCGAGGTACGAGTTTGCGACGGCGATGAAGGGCTTGCGGAAGTCCTCCTCGTCCCGGATCGCGCCGGTGGCGCGCAACAGCGCGCGGTGCGGGGCGCGCTCGAAGCCGCGCTTGATCGCGTCGGAGCGCCTCGCCGGGGGAGTAGCCGGGACGTCACCGGTCATCGGTTCACCTCACCTAGCCCTCAGGAGACTGCTGTCGACGGGGCCGGTCGAATCGGAAGAGCACCGATCGTACCAGCGGGCGACCGGCTGAGCCCAAACGGGCGACCGTCTCAGCCGTCGTCGGCGTCCGCTGGTTGCTCGGGGATCGGTTCGTCCACGGAGTGGCCGTTCGAGCCCGGGCAGAAGTGCGTCTCACCCGTCGCGTCCAACGGACGACCGCAGAGCGGGCAGAGGGGCCGCCCCGCGGCGACGATCGACGGGATGCGCTGGACCAGCGCCAGCGCCATCGCCCGCGTCAGCTCCAGCCGGAACGCGGGAGTATCGCCCCGCTCCAGCGCCTCGTTGTCGTCGGCCAGCAGCACGATGCGCTCACGCTCCTCGTCGAAGTCGATTTCGAGGCGCGCGATGCGGAAGTCGACGTCCGGGTGCTCGCCGAAGTCGTCCCCGATCTCCGGTGCGGGCTCGGCGGGCGAGCCCCGGCGGCCGGATCGGTCAGCCAGCAACTGCGAGAAGGCGCGCCCGAGCGTGGCGAGCTGCTCCTTCTCCATCCAGAGCGCGGCACGATTGGCGCCGGCCCGGGCACGGACCCGGAACGTGCGCTCGCCGGGCGGGCCGATCGACTCGGCGTCGATGGCGTCCACGAGCCCGAAGTCGATCATGCCGGTCTCCGTCGTGCTCGAGCCGGGTGAGAGTTCGCAGCGGGCGTCCACGGGGGCCGCTGACGGGCGCGAGCGTATTGAGACGGCACACGGCGGTCAACCGTGATCTGGCCGCTCCGAGCTCAGTGAGACGAGGGAGCGAGCGGCTTCGGCCGTCCGGCCGGGCGCTCGCTGTTATCATGCGCTCCGCCGCAGGCGGGAGGGCGCCATGGCCGAAGTCGATCTTTGCTACTACTCCATCGCGGAGGCCAGCCGTCGTATCGAGGGCGGCTACGTCTCCCCGGTCGCCTTGACCGAGGCGCTCTTCGCGCAGATCGACGCGACCGACGACCGTCTCAATTCCTACGTGCGGCTGATGCGCGAGTCCGCACTCGAGGAAGCCGCCGCGGCCCAGCAGCGAGCCGAAAGCGGCGAGCGGCTGGGGCCGCTGGACGGCATCGGCATCGGCGTGAAGGACCTCTACGACACGGCCGGCGTCGTCACCACCGGCGGCACCGGCGTCTATCGCGAGCGCGTCCCAGCGACGGATTCGACTTGCGTACGGCTGCTGCGCGAGGCTGGTGCGGTGATGCTCGGCAAGACGAACACGCACGAACTCGCCTACGGCGGCACGACGAACAACCCGCATTACGGCGCGACACACAACCCGTGGGCGCACGACCGTGTGCCGGGCGGCTCCTCCGGTGGCTCGGGGGCGGCGCTCGCCGCCGGTCAGGCGCTGGGGGCGCTGGGCAGCGACACCGGCGGCTCGATCCGCATCCCGGCCGCGTTCTGCGGCATCTCCGGCCATAAGCCGACCTACGGGCTGGTTGGTCGCGGCGGCATCATCCCGCTCTCGCTCACGCTCGACCACGCCGGCCCGATGGCCCGTACGGCGGAGGACTGCGCGCTGATGCTCAACGTGTTGGCCGGTCCGGACCCGGACGACCTCGACTCCGCAATGCGAGAGCCGGACGACTACAGCGCCACGCTGGAGCAGGGCGTCGGACAGCTCCGTCTCGCCGTCATCCCTTCGCTCGTCGAGGGCTCGACGGACGCGGTGCTCGCGAACTTCGAGAGTTCGCTCGATGTGCTGCGCGGGCTGGGGGCGACGATCGACACCGTCGAGCCGATGACTGGCTACAGCGACTGGCGGGGGCCGCTCGGCAGCATCCTGGCGGCGGAGGCCGCCGCGTACATGCGTGAGACGCTCGAGCAGCGTCCACAGCTGATCGGCGAACTGGTTCGCAACCGCCTCCAATTCGGGCTCGACATCAAGGCAATCGACTACACCGCCGCGCTCGAGCAGCGCAAGCTCGTGGAGCGCCAGTTCGAGCGGGCGCTCGGCGAATTCGACGCCTACGTCGTGCCGACCTCGCCGTTGACGGCCGAGCCGATCGAGGACGGCGAGCGCAGCGTGCAGCTGAAATTCCGCAACACCTCGACCTTCGACAACACCCACCAGCCTTCGATGTCCGTGCCCAACGGCTTCGACGAGGACGGGCTGCCGACGAGTCTGATGATCACCTCCGCCCTCTTCGACGATGCGATGGCGCTGCGCATCGCCCACGCCTACCAGCAGGTGACGGACTTCCACACCCGCCGGCCGAACCTTCAGCCGGAGGACCCGGAGATGCCCCGCCGGGGAGCTGTCTAGCGCGCGACCACGCCGCTACCATCGGCGCATGACCGCGGAACCTTCCGTCGAGGCGCTGCTGACGGCTGACGAGCCGCTGAGCCGGCACACGTACCTGCGTGTCGGCGGGCCCGCCCAGTACTTCGCCACACCCTCGGACCGCCGGCAGCTCGGCCGCATCGCCGCATGGGCACACGCCTCTGGCCTGCCGCTCCACGTGCTCGGCGGCGGCTCCAACGTCCTCGTCGCCGACGAGGGCGTGACCGGCGTCGTGGTCTCGCTGCGCGATGCCTGCGGGGCATACGAGTTCGACGGCAAGCGCGTGATCGTCGGCGCCGGCGTGATGTTGCCGGCGCTCGCCCGAGCCGCCGCGGAGCGAGGCCTCGGCGGGCTGGAGTTCGCGGTCGGCATCCCCGGGGCCGTGGGCGGCGCGCTGCAATCAAACGCCGGCATCGGCGACGGCCGCGCGATCGGCGCGCTCGTTCGCAACGTCGAGGTGCTCGATGGCGATGCCCTACGAGTGCTCGAGCGGGACGAGGTGGTGTTCGAGTACCGCACCTCCTCGCTGCGCCACAGCGGGCTGATCGTGCTCTCGGCGACGCTCGAGTTGAACGAGCGGCCGGCCGCCGAGATCGAGGCGGAGATGCGCGAGTTGCTGGCCGCACGCGCGGCGACGCAGCCGACCGCCGGCCCGAATGCCGGCTCGATATTCCGCAACCCCGAGGGCGACTACGCCGGGCGCGTGATCGAGGCGGCCGGCCTCAAAGGGCGCGCTGCCGGCGCCGCGAGCGTGAGTGAGCTGCACGCCAACTTCATCGTGCACGACGGCAGCGCGACCGCAGCCGATGTCGTCGCGCTCATGTCGGAGGTGCAGCAGGCCGTGCTTGAGCGGTTCGAGCTCTGGCTGGAGCCGGAGGTCGAGTGGTGGGGCTCCGCGGAGCGGCCTGCACCGTGGCACGGCCGGCCCGCCGGCTGACCGAGCGGCTCAAGGCCACCCGGGAACGCCGTCGCTCAGGTCAGCAGTTCTGGCAGCACCGACCCCTGCCCGAACAGGAAGATGCCGCCGACCACGAGGCTGAAGACGGCGGTGACCGCGCCCAGCGTCACGTACGCCGCGCGGTGCGTGCGTGAGCCGGAAAAGCCGAGCACGCTGCCGATCGTGATCGCGGCATTCGAGACCAGCAGGCCGACCACGAAGGCGAAGAGCAGCAGCGAGCCGGAGAAGTTCGATGTCGCCCCGGCGGCGGCGGCGAACAGCAGTACCTGGGACCCGGTCTCCGCCCCCACGCCGTGGATCGCTCCGATGCCGTAGGCCGTACCCGCACCGTACGCGTCTCGCGTCTCGGTGCTGCGCGGGTGCTCGTGCACCCGGCCCGTCAGGC
>JASLOV010000069.1 GCA_030745285.1 Dehalococcoidia bacterium
GTGCAGAACCTGCTGCTCGCCGCGCGTGCCGAGGGCCTTGGTACCGTGATGACCACGCCCCAGGCTGGCGTCGTCGAGACCCTGCGAGCAGAACTCGGGATCCCTGACCATGCCACGCCGGTGGCGATGATCCCGCTGGGCTACCCGGCGGAGCGTTTCAGTCCCGTCAACCGCAGGCCGGCGGACGAGTTCATCCACTGGGACGGCTGGAGCGGGTAGACCGCGCTCAGCTGGAGGCGCCGCGACGGTCGGATGGCGGGTCGGTCTTGGGGGAGATAGACTCTCCCCGTCTCTACCAAGCCCGCCCAGAAGCCCGTTGCAGACTCGCAGCGGGCGTTGTTATGTCGTGTACAAGCGCGCCTCGGATGCGGCCGAGGTCAGGAAGTCTGGCCCCGCACCGCCCGCAACGCCGCGATCTTCGGGTTGTCCCAGCTCACCAGACGATCCGGCGTGAACACCACCCAGCGGTTTGTATCGCCGGTTGCCGTCGAGTCGTTCCGCCGAGGGGTTGCGTCGGTCTCGCCGTGCCCACCGGCGTACTTCGCGCCGATCAGCATCCGAGCCTGCTCGAGATCCGGGTCCGCGGCTTCCTCCTCGGCGGTCTCGAGTACGCGCGCCACCCCCTGGAACATCGCCCCCACCAGCTCCGGGAAGCGTTCGTTCTTGTCCACCAGCAGCGTCGTTGAGGGATTCCGTCTGAGGTTCACGATCTTCTGCCCACGCCCCGTGAAGTAGACCTTGCCGTTCACCCATCCGAACCACATCGGTGTCAGGTTGATCCGATTGTTCATGCCGATCGTCGCTATTCGCATGTTCCAACTCGACATCATCAATTCGTCGAGTTCGTTGTCGGTGAGCGCTAGCTTTCGCGAGATCCGTGGCATCGATGCTCCCTCTGTCGCTGGACCGAGCAAGTACGAGGCACCATAGCAGGGTGACGAATCGGTGGTGCCGACGGACCGCGGCCTGGCCTTCCTGCTTGCCGCCCAGGTGCACGCATGTCCTTCAGTTCACTCGCTCGGTGCGACATCACCCGAGGCGGCGAGCCGAGCCGCTGGCGCGTAGGTCGTGCCGACCTGTCCCGACTCGACGAGCGCTCCATAGCGTTCGTCGTCGTAGCCGAGCAGGTCGCGGTAGACGTACTCGTTGTCCTCGCCCAGGCGGGGCGGCGCGCGGCGCGGTCGATGCTGCGTGTTCTCCAGGCGGAAGATGCGGTCAGGATAGTCATGAGTGCCGATGTCGTCTCGCTTGATTGGTTCGAAGAAGCCTCTGTCCCGCAACTGCGGACAGCGGAAGCAGTCGCCGTCGTCCTGTACCGGACCGGCCGTGACGCCAGCATCCTGAAGCTCTCGCCAGAGCGTGTCGCGGTCCTCCACGCCCGTGTACCCGGCAAGCTCGCGGTCGAGTTCCCGTCTGTTCAGCCACCGGTCAGCCGCGGTGACAAATCTCGGGTCGCCGGCGAGGTCGCTGGCGGCGAGCACCCGGCAGAGCGACAACCACTCCCCGTCGGTTGCGACGTCGATCGCGATCCAGCGGTCGCTGCCGGCGCAGCGGTAGGCGCCGTGTGGCGCGTGAGAGCGGTGGTCGTTCGCGACCCCCTGAGCCTCGACACCGGTCATCTGGTAGTCGAGCAGCTCCGTGGCCATCAGAGGCGCGAAGGCTTCGATCTGCGGCACCTCCACAAGCTGCCCCCGCCCCGTCCGCTCGCGGTGACGGAGCGCCATCACCGACCCCAGCGCGGCAGTGAGCCCGGCGATCGAGTCGCAGGCGTAGGTCTCGCCGGCGGCGTCCGGCGTCATGTCGGGATATGCGCGTACAGCCAGGTGTCCGGCCATCGCCTCCAGGTGATTGCCCCAGCAGCGGTAGTCTCGGTACGGGCCGGTGAGACCGAAGCCGGGCATCCGCACGACGATGATGCCGGGGTTGATGGCTGCCAGATCCTCGTAGCTCAGACCGAGCCGGTCGGCGGTCTCCGGCACGTTGTTTTCGACGACAACGTCCGATATCGCGATCAGTTGTTCGAAGGCTTCTCGACCCTCGGGCGTGCGCAGGTCGCCCGTGAACGATCGCTTGTCGCAACCGCTGGAGTTGAAGCTGACCCCCCGGTTCCAGGGGTCTTCGCCGGGATCGCCGTCGGGGAACCAGCCGGCGCGGGCGCCCGCCGTGGCGCGAGTCTGAGGCTGCACCATCGTGACCGGTTCCATCTTCAACACCTCCGCGCCCCACTCCGCCATCAACTGGCTGGCGAACGGACCGGCCCAGACGACGCCAAGATCGAGCACACGCACACCTTCGAGAGGAAGCTGAGGTTCGCCAGCGGATGGCGAGAGCGCCGGTGCGGGCCCGGCGGATGCGGTGACCTCACGCCCGACCTGGCCGGTGTGTTCGCCCAGCAACGGCGCGCGACCCGCAGGCGGCCGCGGCGAGCCGGACATCACGATTGGGCGACCCGGATAGGTGAGCCGCCCGGCGGCGGGGTGCTCGATCTCGTCCCAGAACCCGCGCTCACGAAAGGTTGGTTCCTCGAGCACGTCGCCAATTGAGAGCACGGTGCCGCCGAGGATCCGATGCTGCTGTGCAAGCGCGAGCGCCTCACGCATCGGGCGCGCCGCGGTCCAGGCGAGGTAGGCGGCCTCGATCTCTTCCGCGAGCGCAGCCGGCACTTCGGACGGTCGAGCCAGCTCGGGCCGGGTGGCCAGGTCGTCCCGGCCGACGAGGCGCATCAGTTCTGGCAGGCGCTGGAATCCAAGTAGATTGATCTGGCCGTCCCGGGTGGGCCGCACGCCGGAGCAGAGGGCGAACGCCGTCTCGCGACGAGCGGCGATGGCCCCGGAGTACGCATGCGCCAGCAGGTTGAGCTGGCGACGGTCCTTGCCGCCAGCCTGGGTCTCGTAGATCGAGACATCGACATGGTCGCCGGCGCCGGTGCGCTCCGCCCGGTAGATCGCGAGCATCGAGGCGAAGGCCGCGACGAGCCCGGCCTGCCACTCCGCGTAGTGTCCGGCGAGTCGCAACGGTTCGCGCTCGGCGTGTCCGGTCGCGTACATGGCCCCGCCCATCGCCTGGAGGATCATGTCGCTCGCTCGGAGCTGCGCGTACGGACCGGTCTGACCGAACGGCGTGACGGAGCAGACGACGAGGTGGGGTCGGCGCTGACGAGCCTCCTCGGCGTCGATCCCGTGCGCCGTCAGTTCACCGGGCGGCAGGTCCTCGACCACCAGGTCCGCTCGCTCCACCAGCGACCTGGCGAGCGAGCGTCCCCCGGGCGACTCGAGGTCGGCGACCACGCTGCGCTTCGCACCATTGAGGGCGAGGAAGGGCGCGCTTGCTTCCGGGTCGCGCGGGCCGGCGAATGGACCTTCCTGTCGCGCCCGGTCACCGCCCGGCGGCTCAACCTTCGTGACGGATGCGCCGTATGCGGCCAGCAGTTGTGTGGCGTGCGGTCCCGCGGTGCCGCTGGTGAAGTCGACGACGCTCAGTCCCTCAAGCGGACCGGGCACGCGCGGCTGCTACTCGCGCGGCTTGCTGCGAGGCCCGAATGGCTCGGGCGTGAACGGACCGTCGCGCGCCTCCATGAACCCCCGGAAGCCACGCTCCTCGCGAGCGCGTTCGAGGTGCTCGACGTCCGGGCCGTCGTTCGACGCCTCGACGAGTGTCGAGAGGAAGGCGTTGGTGTTCAGGGCCGTGCGCAGGCCGGTCGCCTCCAGGCCGTAGGTCGTGATCGCCTTGTTCAGGCGCAGCGAATCCGGCGGCACCAGCGCCAGTCGGTTGGCCAGCGCCATCGCTCGATCCATCAACTGATCGTGCGGCACCACCTCGTTCACCACACCGATGCGCAGCGCTTCCTGCGCGTCGAAATGGTCGCCGGTGAGGGTGTAGCGATGCGCCTCCTTCCACCCGACGAGCAGGGCGAACAGGACGGTGGAGTTCGAGATCATGCGGACCTCGGGCTGACCGAAGGTCGCCTGGTCGGAAGCGATCGTGATGTCACAGGCGAGCGAGTACCAGAAGCCGCCGCCAATGCACCAGCCGTTGACGGCGGCGATCACGGGTTTCGGCAGCTCCATGATGTGCATGATCATGTCCGGGTTTTGCATCGCGCCGTCCCAGTGCGTACGGAGGAAGCGGCTGGACGGGACCCGCTGGCTGCGCGGGCTGTCGGGCGCGCCGCCGCCGGAGATGTCGTAGCCGGCGGAAAAGGCCCGCCCCGCCCCGGTGAGAACAATCGCGCGTGCGCTGTCGTCATCACGAGCTTCGTCGAGAGCCTCGTGCAGTTCGCCC
>JASLOV010000070.1 GCA_030745285.1 Dehalococcoidia bacterium
GCAAGGGCTGACGCTGGAGGTTGGCTTCAGCGGGGAGCGGCTGCTGGGCTTTCGGCTGCGCCCGGTGGTGATCCGCGGTGACGGCGAGCACTTCCGCGGCCTCTACCGCCCGGAGTTCGTCGACCCTGCGACCGACGGCGCACCGATCCTGCGTCGCATCTGGGACGCCGCCGACCGGCTGCCGTCTCGCTAGCCACCTCGCCAGCCGCCTCGGACGAGCGGGCTTCCGGCCGGTAGGCTAAGGTGCGGTCGCGATTTCACGCGGCCCGGCCAGCCGGCCGCAGCCATACCGCCCTCCGGGCGGCCCCGACCCGAGGAGGATCACCGGTGAAGTTCAGTGCGCAGGTAAGCTGCTATCGCACCACATGGGACGACATTCGCGCGGTGATTAAGGTGATGGAGGCCGGCTGCTGGCACGGGCTCTATCACGCCGACCACTTCGTGCCCCCCAACGCTCCCCGTGCAGACGAGCCGCTGACCGCGTACGAGGGCTACTCGCTGATCGCCTCGGCCGCGGCAATCACGGAGCGGCTGCAGCTCGGTCACCTCGTGCTGGGCAACACCTACCGCAACCCGGCGCTGGCGGCCAAGATGGCGGGCACGATCGACCAAGTCTCGCACGGCCGCTTCATGCTCGCGATCGGAGCGGGCTGGTTCAAGCGGGAGCACGAGGCCTACGGCTGGACCTTCCCTTCGATGCGTGAGCGGTCCGACCGCCTGGAGGAGGCCGCGGCGCTGGTGCGCGCACTCTTCACGTCGGACGGCCCGGTCGATTACCACGGCCGCTACTACCAGCTGGACCGGGCGCCGCTCTCGCCCGGGGGCTTCGAGGGGCGGCAGATCCCGCTCATGATCGGCGGCACCGGCGAGCGGCGGACGCTGCGCACGCTTGCGATGTACGGCGACATCCTCAACGTCGACGGCTTCGCCGGTCGCGGCATGTCGGTCGAGCTGTACGAGGAGAAGGCGGCGGTGCTGAACCGCCACTGCGAGAATGTCGGGCGCGACCCGGCCGAGATCCGCCACACGGCACTCGTCCCGACGAAGCTGACCGACGACCAGGCCGAGGCCGACGCCTTCATTGAGCTGATCGGCCCGACGACGGTCGCCGGCGGCGCGGACTACATCGTGCAGCGGCTCGGCGAACTCGGGGAGGCAGGGCTCGACGAGGTGATGTTCGGGCGGCTCCCGAACGACGCGGCGGAGTTCCAACGGTTCGAAGAGGACGTGATCGCGAAGCTGAGGTGAGAGTCCGGGTCCGCCGAGCGCCTGCGAACGAGGTGATATGGTCGGCTCCGTGATTCGACTCGCCCTGCTGTTGCTGGGTGTCGCCTCCGCAGTCCTCGAGGTGCCATCCCGGGCAACGCCCAGGAGCGGATCTGGGGGAATTGCACCCCGGTGAACACACCACAGTGCTGAACACCGCCGCGCATGCCGCCTCCGTCGTGCAGGGTGGACTGGAGTTCGTGCTCACCGATCCGGACTTCCTGCGGCTGGTGCGGACGGAGCGACCGGCCGAGCTGACCCTGTCCACCCCCGCTTCGGCGAGTCCATGGTCGCGAGGTTCGACTGAAGGTCAGGGTCGGCTGAGGGCCTGGTCGATGGCGGCTAGATCGCCTGCGGCGTGTCGACGTGAGTCGGCACGCCTTCCTCCTCGAACACGAGGTCAATCGCCGCGCGGTCCTCGTCGTTGAGCCGCCAGTCCGCGGCAGCAACGTTCTCACTCAGCTCGCGCTCGTTTCGCATGCCGACCAGCGCGACGGAGACGGCCGGGTTACCCAGCACCCACGCCAGCGCCAGCTGGGCCAGCGACTTGTCGTGCCCGGCGGCGATCTCCTTCAGTCGCTCGGCGACCTGCAGCTCCTTCGCGAAGGGCTCGGGCTCGAACAGCGGCAGCTCGAAGGCCTTGCCGCTGCTGCGCCAGTCCCAGTCGACGAAGGTGGTCTCCGGGGTGAACGCCCCGGTGAGCAGGCCAAAGCCGAGTGAGCCGTAGGCCATGAAGCCGGTGTTGCTCTGCTGGCAATACGGCAGCACCTCCGCCTCCATACGCCGGTCGAAGAGGTGGTATCCCACCTGGTTGGCGGCGAGGTGGCCGTGGCGCTCGCACTCTTCCAGCATTTCGACGTTGAAGTTGGAGACGCCATAGTGGCGGATCTTGCCGTCCGCCTTGAGCCGCTCCAGACCACGCATCGTCTCCTCGAACGGGGTGTTGTGGTCGGGCCAGTGAATCAGCAGCAGGTCGACCACGTCCGTGTCCAACCGCTGCAGGCAGCCCTCGGCGCGCTCGATGATGTGGTCGTACGTGGAGTCGCGACCGGTCACCCTCGGCTCGTCGCTGTAGGCGAAGCCAACCTTGGTCACGAGGGTGACCTCGTTGCGGCGTGATCCCAGCGCCTTCGCCAGGATCTCCTCGGAGTGGTACGGCCCGTAGACCTCGGCAGTGTCGAAGAGCGTGATGCCGTGGTCGATCGCAGCGGCCACCGCGCTGCTCGCCTCGCCGACGTCGATCTCGCCGTAGGCCGTCGTGCTCATCTCCCACGTGCCGAATCCCAGCGCCGAGGTGACGAGGTCCGTGTCGCCGATCGTGCGTTGCTCCATCGTGCCTCCCACTCATCGTACGTCGTTGCCACCGCGCGGCCGCAGCACCGCGGACGCGATGATAGCGCAGCCGGCCGGTCACGGCGGCGACGCTCTTGCACCACCGAACATCCCGCGGCGATGATTCGGACGAAATACTCGCGCCCCTGTCCACTCGGAGCCTGGCTGCCGGCACAGTTGCCCTCGTGCTGGCGCTTGCCGCTCCCTTCGGTGCCGCCCGCGTCGCATCGCAGAGTGGGACGGTCCCGGCCGCGCTACACGATGTGCTGAGCGAGGCGGAGATCGTAGAGACGCTCTGTACCACGGTGACCTGGAGTGCGGAGGAGCTCTTCTCCGCGCTCGATGCCGCGGAGCGCGCACAGCCTGCTCTGGTCACCGCAATGCCGGACGCGCAGCTCGACATCGCACTCCCCGACCCGACCGCACTCCGCCGGCAGGCGGATCAGCGGTCACCGACGCCTGCGGCGCCTCGACCGCCGATGCAGCCCTGGCGGAGATCTCCAAGCTCGGGACAATCGGGCAGGCACTCTCCGCCGATTACCGGGCGGCGGGCGCCGCCGTCGAGCAGGCCGCACAGCAGGCCGCGACGGAAGTCGAGGCCCGCCTCACGGAGGAGATCGAGGCGTGGGTGACGGCCGAACAGGGCCGCATCCAGGCGCGCCTCGAGGCCGATGCCAGGTCCAGCCAGCAGCAGGACGACGCCGGCGCGGAAGCGAGCGCCCGTCAACAGATCAACGCGGAGGTGGCGGCGGCCCTGCAGTCAGGCCAGCTTCAGATGACCGGCGTCAACGCTTTCGTGGCGCGTCGCGTCGAAGAGGTCCGGGCGCAGATGCGGGCGGAACAGGAGGCGGCCCTACGGGCCGATTTCGCCGGGCGGACCGACACCGCGAAGACGCAGCTCGAAGGCGAAGTGGGGGAGCTCGTCGAGCGCCGCAGGGGCGAGGAGAAGGCGAAGCTGCGTGCCCGCTTCGACGGCATCGGCGCCGTGTTCGAGGCGTTGCGCGACGAGGTTTCCGCAGCCGGAACGCAGACCGACGACACTGAATCCGCGGCGCAGCAGGCCGCGCTCGCGATGCGCATTCGAGTCGCGCTGAAGATCGCGGATGGGGCGGCGGCAGAAGTGCGGCAGGTGATTCCCACTCACCGCGATCACATGGACCGCGACCGTGAGAGCGACCCGACCGTGCCCACCATCGAGGCGCTGCTGGCTCAGGTCGATGAGACCCACGCGCAGCTCCGTGAGCGGCTCCAGGACCCGGCCGTCGCCGCGGATCCGAAAGCCGTGGCGACGGCGATCAACGACTTCATCAGCGGGTGGGAAGCGGCCCGTACGAGCTGCTGGGGATGAGGGGCATGCCGACCGTCCGCCGTCTCCTCGTCCCGGCGCTCGCCCTCGCGCTGCTGGCGCTCGCCCCGGCATGCACCTCCGACGATGGTGGCGAGGCCGGGGGCGATGGGGCAGCCACCGCTGCGGCAGGCGGAGCCGCCGTCACCGGTACGGCCGCGCCGACGGCGTCTGCAGACGCGCCGGTCGCGGGCACGCAGATTCCGGAGGGTGCATCGACCGAGTGGGCAACCGTGCCGGCCATCGGCGGCGGCATCGTTCTCGATGTCGAGATTCCGTCGCTGGAGATCGAAGTCCCGGCGCTCGGCTCGCTCTCGCTCGATGGGGTGATCGTGCCGGCCATCTCGATCGAGGCGCCGGCGGCCGCCTGCTAGCGCCCCCGGCTACACGCCTGCGCCAGCCTCGACGGCAGCGGTGAGCGCTCGCAACGCATCGTTCAGCGGCTCTCGTGCCGCCGCGTCGCCGCGGCGATGGCCCAGCCGCACGACGACGAGGTCGTGCGAGGGCACGATCAGCACGCGCTGCTCACCCGCGCCGCGCATGTAGTAGACGTCCTCGGGCAGATCGTAGTCGCCGGTGCCGTTCACCCAGAACTGCCCGCCGTACTCCGGCTGCTCCCACGCCGGAGCGGGTGTGCCGACGAATGAGGCGTAGCCCTCCGGCAGCAGCCGCTCGCCCTCCCAGACGCCGTCGTTGAGGTAGAGCATTCCAAGCCGCGCCCAGTTGCGCGCCGTGCCGTAGTCGAAGCCGGTGAGGATGAAGTTCCCCCACGCGTCCGTCTCCATCACCTGCCTGCGGATACCGATGCGGTCGAAGAGCGCACGCTGGGGCCACGTCAGGTACTGCTCTCCGAGCTGCTCCGTGACGGTGCGCTTGACGATGTCGCCGAGCGCCAGCGGGTCGCAGTTGCGGTAGCGCCCCACCATGTTCGCCGGAAACTCGAGCGGACGGCTGGTCGCGAAATCGAAGACGTCGATCGAGTCCGAGTAGACGAGCAGGTGGTCGGCGACACCCTGGTCCCAGTGCTCACGTGAGTCAGTCATGCCGGAGAACTTCAGGCCGCTGCTCATGCGCATCAGGTCCGCCACCCTGATCTCTCCGCGCGAGTCGCCGGGCACGCGCCAGGCCGGCACCGGGGCAGGGTCGTCGAGGCCGACGTGCCCCTGCTCGATCAGCAGCCCGACCAGTGTCGCCGTCAGGCTCTTACCCATCGACCAACTCTCAAGCTGCGTCTCCGGCCCGAGCCCCGGCGCGTACTGCTCCGCCACGATCTGCCCGCGGTGGACGGCCAGGAAGGCCGCCGTGCACGCATCGGGATCGGCGAAGGCCAGCTTAGCGGCTTCGTCCGTCTGCGTTCGACCGGCGCTCGACGTGGCGCCTGGCGAAACGTCGCCCATCGGCCACTCAAGGTCGGACGCCGGGGGCAGCGACGATTCGACCGGCGCGGGCTCGAAGCGGAGCCCGGAACCATCGACCGGCAGGATGATGCTGCCCTGGTCGCCGAGGTACTGCGCCGTGCGCGTCACGGAGCCCTGCGCCAGCAGGCGCTGCGCCTCCTCCCACCAGTCCGCCGTGAACGCCGGATACATGCGGCGGTAGACCTCGATCAGACGCGGCACCGTCGCGTCGTCGAGCGTCATCGAGATGCTGACCGACCGCTGCTCGCGGTCGATGTCGACGGTCATCAGCGCGCGCAGATCGGGCGGGGTGGCGAAGAAGACGCTGTTCGGCATCGCCTCGTCCGGGTCGCGCCCGGAGACCCAGATCGCCGAACACAACACCTTGGCCGGCATCGCGAGCATCCGCTCGACGGGAATCGCAGCGGTCATCGCACCCTCTTCCGCTCCCTCGACGTCTCCCTGCACGTTTCGTGGCGCAGCGAGCATACGCTGCTCACCGCCCGCGACGCTTCACCCGCGGAACGCCCACGGAGCCGCTCAGTTGATCACCTCGTCCACCAGCAGCTGGACGTACTCATCCTCCGAGAGGCCCAGCAGGCCGCGGTACACCTGCTCATTGTGCTCTCCCATCCCGGGCGCCCGCCGCAGTTGCGGTGTCTGGCCGTCGATGCGCGAAGGCTGTCCGTGCACGGTGTGCGCGAAGGCGCCGTCCGCATCCTCGACATCCTGCCAGTGGAACTGCCGCATCTGCGGGTCGAGGGTCACCAGGTCCTCGATGTTCGAGACCACCGCCGCCGCGACGCCGGCCACCTGCAGTCCGCGCACCGCCGTCCAGGCAGGCTGTGTCGATGTCCACTGCTCGATCGCCCCATCGAGCTCGTCCTCGTTCCCCTTGCGTGCCTCGTGCGTGGCGAAGCGCTCGTCCGTGGCCAGCCCCGGCCGGTCGATCGCCGCGCAGAACCGGCGCCACTGGTCCTCGCCACGCACGGCGAGCGCCAGCCAGCGGTCGTCGCCGTCGCAGCGGAACGCGCCGTGCGGGCAGTAGTCTGGGGATCGGTTGCCGGGCGGGGGCGGCACGACAGCGGTGGCGGAGTGTTCGAGCACCCCCGCGCCCAGCAGCCCGGCGGCCACTTGCGCCTGCGAGAGGTCGATGAACTGGCCCTCACCCGTACGCTGGCGGTGATGCAGCGCGGCCATCAGGGTGGTGATGGCGAAGTAGGGCGCGGCGAAGTCGGAGTAGAGCGGCGCCATGCCCACGGGCTCCCGCCCGGGGAATCCCATGTTGCTATCGAGCCCGCCGAAGGCGATCACGCCGTTGCCGTTGGCCCCGTAGTTGCGATACGGCCCCGTCGTGCCCATCACCGGCATCGTCAGCATGATGATGTCCGGCTTCACCGTCGCCAGGTCCGCGTAGCCCAGCCCCCAGCGGTCCATCCGTTCGCCGGTGAAGTTATTGGTCACGACGTCGCACTCGGCGACCAGCCGCTTCGCGATCTCCACGCCCTCGGCCTTGTTGAGGTCGAGCGTGATCGACTGCTTGTTCGTGTTGCAGTCCGTGAACACCGCGTTGGCGCTGCCGGCGGTCGACGCCGGGTGCCAGAGTCCGGCCTGCCGGATCTGATCCATGCGCGTCGCCGTCTCCACCTTCAGCACCTCGGCCCCGTAGTCGGACAGCACCCGCGAGGTCGAAGGGCCCGCGATCAGCCAGAAGAAGTCGAGCACGCGCAACCCGCTCAACGGCTGCCACGGTTCGTTCATCGGGTGACCCTCACAGCACCAGCCTCACAGCACACCCTCGATGCGAAGCTGCTCGACCTCACCCTCATCGAGCGCCAACAAGCCGGCGAACACCTCGTCGCTGTGCTCGCCGAGTTGCGGCGCGCGACGGCGGACGGCGGCGGGCGTGGCGCTGAGCGAGTAGGCCACGCCGGTGTCGGTGAGTGTCCGCCCGGACGCTGCGTGTTCGAACCGATCGAGGAACCCCCGCTCCCGCAGCTGCTCGTCCTCCGCGATGTCCGCGACGGTGTTCACCGGCATCAGCAGCAGACGCCGCCGCTGCCCCTCGTGCCAGAGCGCGGAGCGCTCGTACCGCGAGGCGAGCGCGCCGATCACGGCAGCCAGTTGCTCGGCATGTGCGATGCGGTAGGCCGGGTCGCGCCATGGCTCCTCGAAGAGAGTCGGCTCGGGCGACCCTGGCGAACCCGCCGACCCGGGCGCTTCAGCCGCCTCGTCGCGCAGCCACTGCAGGAACTCGTCCCAGCGGTACGGCGGCACGATGAATGAGATCCACAGTTCGTCGGCGCACTGGAAGATGCTGCGCCCGCCGTTCAGCCCTACCAGCCCTCGCCGTGCGGGGACATTGCCCAGCCAGGTGTACGAGTTCGCACTCGAGTGCTGGAGTGTCGCCATCGACGCCGCCTCCTGCATCGAGATGTCGATGCGGTGCCCGCCGCCGCCGTCACGGTCGCGCCCCAGCAGTGCGATCAGCGTCGTCGACGCGGCCACCAGCGACGCCATGTGGTAGGCCTGCTCCGCGCCCGGCTGGTTCGGCGGATCGCCGGGGAAGCCGTTCAGCCACATCACGCCGCTCGAGGCCGCGCCGGTGAGGTCGCTCGCCCGGTAGTCGCGCATCGGTCCCTGCTGCCCAAACGGTGTGATCGTGGTGTAGAGTAGGTCGGGATTCACCTCGCGCAGCGCCTCGAAGCCGAGCCCGAGCGCGTCCATCTCGCCCGGCGCGAACGTCTCCAGCACGACATCCGCCGTCTCGACCAGCCGGCACAGCAGTGCGCCGCCCCGCGGCGAGTGGATGTCGAGCGTGACGCCGCGCTTCCCGGCGTTGAAATGCTCGTGGTACAGGCTCCCGCTGGGAGCAGCGACGCCCTCGAGCAGTGGTGACCGCTCGCGCACCGCGTCGCCGCCCGGCGGCTCGATGCGGATGACGTCCGCGCCGAGCTCCGCCAGCAGCCGACCGGCGAAGACCCCCATCTCCGTGGCGAGATCGAGTACGCGGACATCCGCAAGGGGGCCGTCGGCGGGCAGAGCTGTCATGTGCCGGCACAGTATGCAGCAGGCCGGCGAAGGGCGGAGGATGCCGCAAGTCTGGATAACCATCACAGCAGCGGGGTATGGTCTCCCGACCCGCGCCGACATCGGCCGCGAATCAAGGGGAGACTCTCATGACTCAATTCCGCCGTGTCGTTCCGGGCCTGCTGGCGGTAGCGATGGCGACCTCCCTCGCTCTCGCCCTCGTCGCGACGGCCTCGCCGGCGCCAGGCGATCCCGCGGTGCGCGCGCGGACCGCACGATTCGAGCTGACCGGCGGGACGAGCGACATCGCCCAGTGGCGACCGACCATCATCTTCAACGATGGAAAAGAGCTGACATCGCTCTCCGTGCCAATCACGGACGGCTCGTTCGAGGCCGTCTACGTGACGACCGAGGGCGTGCTGGTCTCGGACGCGGGCCGGGACAACCAGATCCGCCTCTACGACGACGGCACGAACGGCGACGTGACCGCGGGCGACGGCACCTGGAGCCGCAGCGGCATCACCGCCACCGGAAAGGTCACGCACGACGGCGGCACACACCCGACGATGAAGAACGGCCTGGTGTTCGTCACCGGCACCGAGGCGACGGAGCCGACGCCGCTCGACGAAGGCATCGGCATCGTCGATGTCTCGCAGCGCGGCACGGTGCAGGTCAGCAGGCTCAGCGACACGCTCTTCGCGACCTCGCACGCGCTCTTCCTCGTGGACGATGGCCGCAACTTCCCGAACTACCCGCAGGTCGACGAGGACCTCCTCACGCAGCGCTGCGAGGCGTGCCGCATCCTGATCGAGACGTTCGGTGACATCTTCGACTTCGTGAACATCCAGGTGCGGGAGCACATCCCCTCCTCGGCGGCGTCCCAGGCGTTGGCCTGGAACGCCAGCATGATCAGCGACGCGGGAGGGATCGGCGTCGCGCCGTACAACAACAACTCCCCGGAGGCGACGTTCTCCACGAAGATCCGCTCGATCATGTTCGAGAACCAGATCAACGGCGAGTCGTTGACGCACGAGGTGATACACGCCTGGGGCACGGCCATCGGGGAATCGCTCGGCCTCAGCACGACCGGCGCCCACTACTCCCCGTCTACCACCGTCAGCGGGGTCATCGACGATCCGTTGATGGACGCCGACGGGTTCCTACTCGTGCGGCCCGATTCGTCCACCGAGACCGACCTCGTGGCGAACGGCGACG
>JASLOV010000071.1 GCA_030745285.1 Dehalococcoidia bacterium
GCCGGTGTGCCGGTGCTGGAGAGCGTCGCGGCGATCTTGCGGCAGATGATGCCCGATTTGCCCATCCCGGTCACGATGACGCGGCCCGAGCAGCGCTGCAGCACGTCGACCGCCCGCTCGAAGGCGCCATCGATCCGGTCGAGCAGCGCCAGAATCGCCGCGGCTTCGGTTTCGAGGACCTGGCGCGCGAGGGTCAGGTCCGCGCTCATCGTCGCCGAACTGCCGGGGCGGTCGGTCTTGGTCACGCGCGCGCCGCGGCCTCCCGTACCGCGCCGTCGATTCGGGTGAGTCGTTCGAGCAGCGGCGACAATTCGTCGAGCGGGCACGCGTTCGGTCCGTCGCTCTTCGCCTCGGCCGGGCGATCGTGAACCTCGAGAAAGACCCCGTCGATGCCCGCGGCGACCCCGGCGGAGGCGAGCGGCACGATGAACTCCGCCTGACCGCCCGAGGCGCCGTCCGCCCCGCCGGGCAGTTGGAGGCTGTGGGTGACGTCGAAGATGACGGGCACGCCCAGTTGACGGAGTTGTGGAAACGCGCGCATGTCGACGACGAGATTGTTGTAGCCGAACGTCACGCCGCGCTCGGTGACCAGGATCTGGTCGTTGCCGCTGGCCGTGAGCTTGGCGATCGCATGCCGCATATCGAGCGGCGACAGGAACTGCCCCTTCTTCACGTTGACGGCCCGGCCGGTACGCGCGGCGGCGACCAGGAGGTCGGTCTGCCGGGAGAGAAACGCGGGGATCTGCACGGCGTCGGCCACCTCGCCGACGACGGCGGCCTGAGCGGCCTCGTGCACGTCGGTGAGAATCGGCAGGCCGAGGTCGCCCTTGACACGCTGGAGAATGCGCAGGCCCTCGTCGAGGCCCGGGCCCCGAAACGACTCCAACGACGTGCGGTTGGCCTTGTCGAACGAGGCCTTGAAGACGAACGGAATGCCGCGCTTGGCGGCGACGGCGCTGATGCGCTCGGCGAGCGACAGGACGTGTGCCTCGCTCTCGATGACGCACGGGCCGCCGATGAGGGCCAGCGGCTGGCCGGCGCCGAACCCGACGCCTCCGATTGTGACCGGATTCACCGGCTCATTATAGACCGCCCACCGGTCGGCGGCCGCGCGTCGGCAGGCTCAGCCGGCCAGTGATTCCGGCTGGGGCCGCGGCAACGCGGCCTGCTTGTGATCGTAGCTGGCTGCCACGAAGTGGTCGAACAGCGGATGTGGATGGAGCGGCTTCGACCTGAACTCGGGGTGGAACTGGACCGCGACGTACCAGGGGTGTTCCGGCAGTTCGAGCACCTCGACGAACTTCCCGTCGGGGGACTGCCCGGCAATCCGCAGGCCGTGCTCCGCCAGCGGCTTCTCGTAGTCGCGATTGAACTCGTAGCGATGCCGGTGGCGTTCCCGAATCTCGCGCTGGCCATAGGCGTCGAGGGACTTCGAGTCCGGCGCCAGCTCACAGGCGTATCCACCGAGCCGCATGGTGCCGCCGAGGTCGTCGACGCCGAGCAGGTCGCGGAGCTTGTAGATGACCTTGTGGGCGGCGTCCGGCGTGCACTCGGTCGAGTCGGCGCCCTCGAGGCCACAGACGTTCCGGGCAAACTCGACGGCGGCCCACTGGAAGCCGTAGCAGATACCGAAGTAGGGGATCTGGCGCTCGCGGGCGACCCGTGCGGCGCACATCATCCCGCGGCTGCCGCGGTCGCCGAACCCGCCCGGCACGAGGATGCCGTCGGCGCCGTCGAGGAGACGCTCGCCGTTGGGCGCCTCGAGCGCCTCGGATTCGATCCACTTGATGGTGACCTTCAGGCCATGCTTGAAACCGGCGTGGTAGACCGCCTCGTTCAGGCTCTTGTAGGAGTCCTCGTAGCCGACGTACTTGCCGACGACGTGAATCGTCAGTTCGTCCTTCGGATGTCGGATGCGTTCGACGAGCGCCTCCCAGGCGCTCATGTCGCGCTGCTCGGCGGACAGATGCAGATGCTTGAGGACGATCGGGTCGAGGCCCTCGCCCGCGAGCGCCAGCGGCACCTCGTAGATATTGGTGACGTCCCTCGCGGTGATCACCGCCTCCTCGTCGACGTCGCAGAACAGCGCGATCTTCTGCTTGATCGACGCGTCGAGTTGCCGGTCGGTCCGGCAGAGGAGGATGTCGGGCTGGATGCCGATCGCGCGCAGGTCGCGGACGCTGTGCTGGGTCGGCTTGGTCTTGAGCTCGCCCGCCGTGCCGATGAACGGCACCAGGGTGAGATGGACGTAGAGGGTGTTCTCCCGGCCCACGTCCTGCCGGAACTGGCGGATCGCTTCGAGGAACGGCTGGCTCTCGATGTCGCCCACGGTGCCGCCGATCTCGACGAGCACGATGTCGGCCTTGTCGGATACGGCGCGGATACTGGCCTTGATCTCGTCGGTGATGTGCGGGATGACCTGGACGGTCCGGCCGAGATAGTCGCCGCGCCGCTCCTTCTCGATCACCGAGAGGAAGATCTTTCCGGTGGTCCAGTTGTGGTTGCGCGTCGTGACCGTGCTGGT
>JASLOV010000072.1 GCA_030745285.1 Dehalococcoidia bacterium
GCCGTCCGCGCCGTAGCCCGGCATGTCGACCACGATCAGGCGGGGGTTCAGTTCCAGCAGGCGCTCGTCGGTCAGTCCGAGGTTCGGCATCACGCGGTTCGAGAAGTTGTTGATCACCACGTCGGCCCCCTGCAGCAGCCGCTCGAACAGCCGCATGCCCTCATCGTTGCCGAGGTCGAGGGTCAGTCCGCGCTTGTTCTGGTTGGAGTCGTTCCACACGTAGCCGCACTCGTACCAGCGGTCCGCCGATGCGTCCGCCGCCGTGAAGCGGTAGGAGTCCGGCCGCTGGATCGATTCGACCTTGATCACGTCCGCGCCGAGCGCGCCGAGCGTCATCGTGGCGTGCGGCCCGGACCAGAACCAGGTGAGGTCGAGGATGCGGACGCCGGAGAAGGGCAGGGCGGGCGCTGCACCGTCGGACGCTGCCCCGTCGGATGCTTCGTCGTCAGATGCCTCCCCACCGGGAGCGATCTCGGCCCTGTCTGCCGCGACGACGGGCACTCGCTCGACGGGCGCGACGCCGTCGAGCAGGTAGGGCACGCGCGGCGTCTTCACCCGCCTGCCATCGACCTCCGGCTGCAGGAAGAAGCCGCGCGCGTTGAGCTGCGGGTCCTCCAGCCGCTGCTCGACGGTGTCGACGGGTGCGGCGGGGATGCGCCACGCTTGCGCCTCCGTGTAGACCTCCTGCCGCGTGCGCTCATCGAACCAGGAGCGCACGCGCTCGTAGATCTCGTCGCCATGCTGCGCCCGGTAGGCCGGCTCGCGACCGCCGGGCAGGTCGAGAATGTCCGCCGCCCCGGTCATCGTGATCAGCATTTCCCAGTGTTCCGCGGTGAGGGGCGGCGTCCCCACCCAGCCGTCCTTGCAGCGCACGACGGCGGACGGCCACTGGCTCTTCGCCCGTCCGATCGGGCGGCCGTTCATGCTGTAGTTCAGCCACGGTGCGACCAGCATCCCGGCGGAGATCGCCTGCTGGGAGATGTCGACGAACGAGGGGCGGGCGCCCTGTCTCCGGTGCCGCAGCGCAATCAACGCCGTCGCCGCGCCATGTGCGCCGGAGACCCGGTAGTTCATGTCTGCGCCGGGGCGCACGGGCTCCCGCTCCGGCTCGCCGATCAGCGCTCCCCAGCCCCCCAGCGCGTTCACGCCCAGGTCGGTGGCGCGGTAGCCGGCGTACGGCCCGTCGGTGGCGAACGGCGAGATCAGTACGAAGACGGTCTTGCCCTCGAAGGCCGGGCGCAGCTCGGCGGCAGTCAGCCCCAGCACCTGTTCGGCCAGTTCGCTCTCGGCGATCACCACATCGGCGCGCTCGCAGAGCAGGCGGGCCGCGGCGCCGTCGGTGGCGAGGCCGTCGCCGACGCGGACCACGGTCTTGCCGCGGGAGAGCCACTGCCACATCCCGCTGCGGCGCTCGCCATCTCGCTCGTAGTAGGGGGGAGCGGAGCGCAGCGGCGCGCCACCGGCCGGCTCCAGGATCGTGACCGCGGCGCCCCAGTCCGCAAGGTGCTTCGTGGCCCAGCCGGCGGCTCCGTTGCCGGAGATCTCGACGACGTTCAGACCCTGCAGGATCGACATGGGCTGGCTCCGCAGGCGATCCCGCCGCTCGAGTGAGCCCCTAGATCAGTTCCAGCGTCATGCGTGCCACCACGGTGTCGGTCCCGCCCTCGTTATCGATCCGCACATCCAGGTCGACGCGCTTCTGGCCGTCCTGCTCGTACTTGCGGGTGATCGAGCCGTGCACGTTCAGCAGGTCGCCGGGGTGGTTCGGGGCGCGCATGTCGAACGATAGGCTGCGCAGGAACGACTCCGGGCCGCCCCAGTCCGTGGCGTAGCGCCCCAGCAGGCCCTGGTACCACTGGGTATTGACGAAGATGTCGGGCACGCCGTTGGCCCGGGCGAAGTCGCGGTCGTGGTGGATCGGGTAGCTGTCGCGGGTCCCGGATGCGTCGAACAGCAGGTTCGTCGCGGTCAGCGGGCCGAACTCCAGCACGGGCAGCTCCTGCCCCTCCGAGACGCTCTCCCACGTAGTGTTCTTGAAATTGATGGCCACCGTCTCCTCTTTCCGATTCTGTTCGTCCGGTTCGCGCGCCTCGCGGCTGATGCCGCGATGGCGGTCGGCCACTGCCTGCGCGCTACTCGCGCGGCTCCGACGAGTTGTACATCAGCAGGATGTTCGTGGAGCGCACGACCAGCCGGTCATCTTTCTCCGTGTGGTACTCCGTGATCGTCGTGATGAAGACGCCCTTGCCGACGCGCGTCTGCTTCTCTTCGGTCACCTCGGAGATGTGGGCGGTCATCTTCAGCCGCCCATCGCCCGGGCCGTACGGCTCCACGAATTCGTCCTCGCGCGTGACGTTCGTGGCGACGGTGTAGCCGTGCTTGCGCACGATCGCCTGGACCTTGCCGGACGGGCTCTCGCCGCGCTCTTCGGCCGCCCTGCGCTCGGCCTCGCGGATGTAGTCGGGGGCCCACCAGTGGCCGCTGGACGCCGTCATGATCATTTGCGGCGGGGCGATCAGGCGGCCGAAGCGGCTCCTGGCGGCGTACTCCTCGTCCCAGTAGACGGGGTTGGCGTCCTCCACCGACTCGCAGTAGTTCCAGACCATCGGGGCGGTGACCTCGGCCCGCGAATAAGACGTCGGTCCGGGCGTGTTGAGGAAGGGGGCCGCCTCGTCCTTCGCCTTCGTATCTCTCGCCGTCTCGGTAGCCATTCGTTCCGTGCCCGTCCGGCCACGATCGCCCAGCCCCTTGGCGATGCCTGCCTGGTTCGCTCGACCGCCCCGTGCGTTCCGGCAGTCAGTTGCGTAGTCTGTGCTCGCCGCCCTGGCAGTCGCGATGCGACCGTCGGGCCGGCAGTCGGGCCGCATTATAGCCGGAGTCGCGCCCGGCGAGGGGGCGGTCTCCGCGTGGCGGCTGAGGACGGCGAAGGAGCACAGCGTGCTGGGTGAGACGGCGGTCGTCGGTATCGGCGAGACGGACTTCTACCGGGCCGGGCAGGCCCCGCTGTCGGAGTTCCAGCTCGCCTGCGTCGCCGTGAAGCGTGCCGCAGAGGACGCCGGCATCCCGCTGGAGGACATCGACGGCTACGTCGCCTACAGCGACCGTCAGGACCCGGTCCGGCTGAGCGCCGCGCTCGGCACGAAGCGGACGACGTTCACCGCGCAGTGCTGGGGCGGCGGCGGCAACGGCACCGCGCACGCGGTGTCGATCGCCGCGGCGGCGGTGGAGGCGGGCTACGCCAGGCACGTCGTCGCCTTCCGCTCGCTGGCGCAGGGACAGTTCGGCCGCTTCGGGCGCGCACGCGGCCCGCTGCGGGTGACCGGTGCGCGGGCGTACACCTCGCCGTACGGGCTGGTCACGCCGGCGCAGGAATGTGCGATGCAGACACGCCGCTTCATGCACGAATACGGCGTCTCCCAGGAGGCGCTGGCGGAGATCTCGCTCGCCTCCTACGAGCATGCGCAGCGCAACCCCCGCGCGGTGCGCTACGGCCAGCCGCTCACGCGCGAGCAGTATCACGATTCGCGCTGGATCGTGGAGCCGTTCCACCTCTTCGACTGCTGCCAGGAGAGTGATGGGTCGGCGGCCGTGGTGATCACGACCGCGGAGCGTGCCGCCGACCTGCCGAGCACGCCCGCCTACATCAAGGCGGCGGCCCAGGGCATGGGACAGCGTGCCGGGGCCACGGCCTTCACCGAGCCGGAGTTCCCGACGGCGCACTACAAGATCGTCGGCGAGGAGTTGTGGGCACGCAGCGGGGTCGGCCCCGCGGACATCGATGTCGCGCAGGTCTACGAGAACTTCACCGGCCCCGTGCTGATCGGGCTCGCGGAGATGGGCTTCGCGCCGCCCGACGGAATCGAGGAATTCGTTTCCGACGGCAACATCCGCTGGCCGGACGGTGGGCTGCCGATGAACACCAGCGGCGGCAACCTGGCGGAGGCCTACATCCACGGCTTCGAGCTGGTGACGGAGGCCGTGCGGCAAATTCGCGGCGAGTCGACCTCTCAGGTCGAGGACGCCGAGCTCAGCCTCGTGATCTCCGGGCCGGGCTACTGTCCCGGCAGCTCCGTCCTGTTCTCGAAGGACCGGGGGTAGCCGTGAGCCGCTTCCTGCCCGAGGCGTGGATGCTCCCGATCGTCGATGACCTCAACCGCGAGTTCTTCACCTCCGGCAAGCTGCTGCTCCAGCAGTGCGTCGATTGCCAGACCGTCCAGCATCCGCCGGAGGAGGTCTGCCATCAGTGCCAGGGGATGGAGTTCGTGCACGTCGAGAGCGCCGGCCGAGGCGCCGTGTACAGCTTCGCGGTGATGCACTATCCGGTACATGCGGAGCTGCAGAGCGCGGTGCCGTACGCCGTCGTGCTCGTGCAGCTGGACGACCATCCCTCCGTGCGCATCGTCGGCAACTGCCTGGATGTGCCGCCGGATGAGGTGGAGATCGACATGCCGGTACAGGTGACGTGGGAGACGCTCGCCGACGCCGAAACCGGCGAGCAACTGCGGATGCCGCAGTGGCAGGCGATCCGCAGGTAGCCCGAGGCCGCACCAACGCGTCGGGGAGGGGGCCGGCCAGTCAGCGACGCGCACGGCAGTGCGCAGAGGGAGGAAGACATGTCGACGGATCCGCTGCACACTAGGCTCTGCGAGGAGTACGGCTGCGAGGTGCCGATCGTGGCCTTCGCGCACACCCGGGACGTGATCACCGCCGTCGTCAACGCCGGCGGCATCGGCGTGCTGGGCGGGCTCGGCAAGTCGACGGACACGCTGCGCGCCGACATCCGCTGGATCAAGGAGCGGGTCGGTGACCGCCCGTTCGGCATCGACCTGGTGGTCCCCGCCTCCTTCGTCGAGGGCAATCGCGAGGACGTCGAGGCGATGATCCCGCAGGGCCACCGCGACTTCGTCGCGAAGCTCAAGCAGGACAACGCCATCCCGGATGCACGGGACTCGTCGGCCGGCGGCGTCGGCGGCGTGCTCGGCGTGGGGCTGCTGGAGCGGTCACGAGATCAGCTGGAAGTGCTGTTCGAGGAGGAGGTCCCGATCTTCGCGTCCGGGCTGGGCAGCCCGGCGTTCGTCGTCGAGCGTGCGCACAGCCAGGGCATGAAGGTGTGGGGGCTGGTCGGCCTGCCGCGCCAGGCGAGGCGGCAGATCGAGTCGGGTACCGACGTGATCATCGCGCAGGGGTACGACGCCGGCGGCCACAGCGGCAGCGTCGGCACCTTCACGCTCGTGCCGGAGGTGGTGGAACTCGCGAGCGGCACCGACACGATGGTGCTGGCGGCCGGCGGCGTCAGCGGCGGCCGCCACCTGGCCGCCGCGCTGGCGATGGGCGCGGTGGGCGTCTGGACCGGCACGGTCTGGCTGGCCACGCACGAGTCGTCGACCCAGATGTTCCTCAAGGAGCGGCTGGTCGAGGCGCAGGCGGAGGACGCCTACCAGTCGCGCGCCACGACCGGCAAGCCGGCGCGCTGGCTTCGCTCCAAGTGGACGGACGCCTGGAAGCAGGAGGACGCTCCGGAACCGTTGCCCATGCCGCTCCAGCCGATGCTGGTAAACCCGGTGCTGGCCGACATCCAGCAGGCCGGGATGGAGGATTGGATTACCACCCCGGCCGGGCAGAGCGTCGTGGGCATCCACGAGATCAAGCCCGCCGCGCAGGTCGTGTTCGATATCGCCGAGGAGGCGCAGGAGATGCTCGAAGGCCTCGCCGGGGACCCGTCGACCGAGGCCTGATCCGCGGGTGAGCGACGCGCCGGCCGGCCGCCCGTTCGAGCGTTACCGCGCCCTGGAGCTCGGCAGCCAGGCTGCCGCGCTCTGCGGCCGCGTGCTTCGCGACCTCGGGACGGAGGTGGTGAAGGTCGAGCCCCCGCAGGGCGACCCGATGCAGCGGCAGGCGCCGCTGGCCGGCGACGACGGCATCGCCTTCCTCTGGTACAACGCCGGCAAGGCCCGCCTGACGCTGAACCTGGAGCAACCGCAGGCTCAGCGCCGGGTGAGGGAGGCGCTGGCCGGCTTCGATGTCCTGATCGACGGCAACCCGCCCGGCTGGCTGGCCGGCCATGGCCTCGATCCGGAGGAGCTGCGAAGGCAGTACCCGCACCTGATCATCACCTCCGTCACGCCCTTCGGGCAGAGCGGCCCCTACCGGGACTGGACCGGCACGGCGCTGACGGCGTGGGCGATGGCGGGCTCGCTGATGCGCTGCGGCCGGCCCGACGAACCGCCCGTCGGCCCGCCCTACCAGCTCGCCTACCACATCGGCGGGGTCACGGCCGCTAGCGCGACCGCGGCGGCGCTGTACGAGCGCGGTCGCAGCGGCGAGGGCGACTGGCTCGACTGCAGCGTGCTGGAAGCGGTGCAGGTGCAGGCGGACTGGTCGGTGCCGCTCTACTCGGTCTCCGGTCGCGCGACGCAGCGCGCCGGGGCCGGTGCGTTGTTCCAGCTCTACCGGGCAGACGACGGCTGGGTGCGGGTGATCAACCTCTCGCGCAAGCAGTGGGAGAACCTGAAGCGCTGGCTGGACAGCCCCCGGGAGTTCCAGTCGGACGACTGGCTGAATCCGCTCTACCGCGGCGCCCATCTCGACGTGCAGAAAGAGGTGCTGGAGCGCCACTTCAGCGGCCGCAGCAAGGTCGACCTGTTCCGCGAGGGCCAGCAGTACGGCGTCGGCATCGTGCCGGTCTATTCGCCGGCCGAGGTAATGGAGGACGCCCACTTCAAGGAGCGTGGCACCTTCGTCACCTTCCCGCTGCCCGACGGCAAGACGGTGCGCGCGCCCGGCACGTACGTGCGCATGGCGGACAGGGAGCCGCAGTCGCCCACCGCGGGCGCCAGCGCAGACCCGCTGGCAGACCCATTGGCAGGCCCGCCGGTGCGCACGAGCGCGCTCGGCAGCAACGCTGGCGATGGGGGCGATAGGGGCGGTGGCGGCGATGGTGGCGGCGGGCTGATGCTCGAGGGCGTCAGAATCGTGGAAGTGGGGTCCGGCGCCGTGGCCCCTGAGATCACCCGCGTGCTCGGTGAGTTCGGCGCGGACGTGATTAAGCTCGAGTCGAAGACGCAGATCGATTTCATGCGCCTCCAGGGCGCGAACCTGGAATCGAGCCTGGGCTGGGCATCGTCGAACCGCAGCAAGCGCAGTGTGCTGGTCGACTTGAAGTCGGCGGCGGGCCGGGAGATCGGCAAAGCGCTGGTCAGGGCCGCCGACGTGGTGGTGGAGAACAACACCGCCGGCGTGATGGACCGCCTCGGCATCGACTACGAGGCGGCCCGCGAGACGAACCCGGACCTGATCTATGTCAGCAGCCAGGCGATGGGCGCGACCGGCCCCTACCGCTCACACGGCGGCTTCGGCCCCACTAACTCCGCCATCAGCTCCACCAGCTACCTCTGGAACCACCCCGGCGCGGAGCGGCCCGAAGGCGTCCAGGTGATTCACCCCGACCACCTGCTCGGGCGCATGGGCGCGCTGGTGACCTTCGCCGCCCTCGACGAGCGTTCGCGCACCGGCCGGGGCCAGCACATCGATCTTTCGCAGGCGGAGTTCGCCATCGCCTGCCTGGCCGAAGCCTTCATGGAGTCCGATCTGCAGGGCCGCACCGCCGAGCCGGCCGGCAACAGCAGCCCGATCGGCGCGCCGCACGGCGTCTTCGCCTGCCTCGGCGACGACGCCTGGATCGCCATCACCATCGAGACCGATGAGCAGTGGTCGGCCCTGAAGATCGTCGCGAGCATCCCTGAGTGGGAAGATGCGAGGTACGACTCCACGGCGGGCCGCCTGGCGGATCGCGACCTGATCGAGGCCCAGCTGATGGGATTTACCGCGCAGTTCAATCACGTTGCGCTGATGCGGCAGTTGCAGGTGGCGGGGGTCCCCGCCGGCGCGGCCATGACGACGCCCGAGGTGCTGGCGGACGTGCACGTCGCGGAACGCGGCTTCTACCGCACGGTGCTGCACCCCGTGATCGGGCCGTCACGCATGGAAGGAGTGCCGTGGCAGGCGGAGCGCATGAGGCTCGCCGGCCCGGTCCGCGCCCCGCTGTTCGGCGAGCACACCGACGATGTGCTCGCCGGCTGGCTCGGCATGGGCGATGGCGAGATCGAGCGGGCGAGGGCCGCGGGCGCCCTGGAGTAGCGGCAATAGCGCGGCCCCGGCGCGAGATATCGGGGCCAGTCACCCGGCCCGCCGGACTCCCTTCGGGACCAGCGGGCGCCCGAGAGCTACGGGACGGGATCGCTCCAGTTCGTCAGACGGGCCAGCGGGGTGCCCTGTGGCTGTCGTTTCGGCGCGTTGTCCAGGTAGGGCCAGCCGTAGGCGGCCACGCTGACCGGCGCGAGCAGCGGCATGAAACCGTCAGCTCGGTGTGAGCTTCCAGGTAGAGCTTCGCGCCGTGATGCTCGAAGAGCCTCGATGCGGCGTCGAGGTGGCGCAGCGCGTCGGCGATGCCGTCGCGGTGGACGGCGATGTCGGCGAGCCCAACGTGGTTGCGGCCGGGCTTCGATCGGGCAGCGTTCGCCTTCGGCCCACTCAAAGCCAGTGCGAGAGTGCTGCTCGGCGTCGTCGATCTGCACCGTCTGTTTAGTGACGGAACCGCTACCCTTGAGCCGGCCCCGAGGAGCGTGCTCATGCCGGCCCAGTACTTGCCCCTGACGGGCGTTCGTATCCTCTCGATCGAGACGGCGGCTTCTCTCCCCGCCGGTACGCGCACGCTCGCCGATCTCGGCGCTGACGTCGTTCGCGTCGCCGAACCGGCGGGCCGGGTGAACCCGTACATCCGGGTGTTCGACACCTCACTGATGAACAAGCAGTCGATCGGCATCGACCTGAAGGACGGGAAGGGGCGGGGGCTGGCGCGGCGGCTCGCCCGGCAGGCCGACGTCGTGGCCTGCAATTACCGGCCGCACGTGCTGGACCAGTTCGGACTCGACTATCAGTCGCTACGAGCACTGAAGCCAGATGTGATCGCGTTGCTGCTGACCGGATACGGCACGCCGGGGCCGTGGGCGGAGATACCGGCCTTCGGGCCGAACGTGGAGGCGGCCGGCGGGATGAACGCGCTCACCGGCGACGCCGATGAGCCACCGCAGCGCATCGGCGGCGGCGTCTTTGCGGACACCATGGCCGGGCGCTACTGCGCGCTCGCGATTCTCGGCGCACTGGACCATCGCGAGCGCACCGGCGAGGGCCAGTACGTCGAGGTCTCGATGTACGAGTGCATCGCGCGCGGGCTCGGGGAGCTCGTGCTGTCCGCCGCGAGCAGCGGCCAGGCGCCGAGGCGCACGGGCAGCCGTTCCGACCGTTTCGCCCCACAGGGCATCTACCCGGCGCTCGGCGAGGACGAGTGGCTCGCGCTCTCCGTCACCACCGACGACGGGTGGGCCGCCCTGGTCGAGCTCGTCGGTGACTCCCGCCTCGCGGGTAGCGGGCTGTTGACCGCCGGGCAGCGGCACGACCGCCACGGCGAGATCGACGAGCTGCTCTCCGCGTGGACCTCGCGCCAGGAGAAGCTTGCGGCCGCCACTGCGCTGCAGGAACGCGGAATCCCGGCGGGACCGGTGCAGAAGACCTCCGACGTGGCGCTCGATGAACACCACCGGGCGCGGGAGTTCTTCCAGCGTATGCGCCACGAGACATCGATCCTAGGACACACCAACCACCCGCACATGCGGCTGGCCACCGTCTTCGGGGGGTACGAGCGAACGTCGCTCACCGGTCATCGCGACGAGGGGGGCGACGCCGAGGACATTCTGCGGCGCTGGCTGGGCTCGTCCGATGACGCGATCGAAGGGCTGCGAGCGGAAGGCGCCTTCCTCGTACCGCGCGCGGTCGTCCCACCGGACACCCCGGTACCCGACTGGTTCGGCGGTCGCGACTCCCCGGATGGGAGCGACTTCGCCCAACGATTGGGACTCGAGGCGTCGGGAGACGGCGTGTGAGGCTGCGGCTCCTCGAGCTCGCGCGCGAGCAGGCGGGACAGGTCGCGAGCTCATTGCTCGCCGATCTCGGCGCCGACGTGATCATGGTCGAGCCCGGCGGCGACCGTGGGGCTCCGACCTTTGCGCCGGCCGCCAGCACGACGCGAAGAGCGCCCGACTACCTGCGCCGGCGAAGACGCAGCGTCACGCTCGATCTGACCTCAGCGCGGGGCATCCGGGAGGTGCTGAGGCTGGCCGGGACCGTTGACGCGGTGATCGAGACGTTCCCGCCGGGCGAACTGGCGGGCCTCGGGCTCGACTTCGCGGAACTGAGCGAGGCTAACCCCGGCATCGTGCTGACGTCGGTCACGCCGTTTGGGCAGACGGGGCCGCGGGCCGGCTGGCGGGGGACGGACCTGGTCGTGCAGGCGATGGGCGGGCTGGTCGCGTCGACGGGCGATGCGGACGGCCCGCCCCGCAAGCTGGGCGGCGAGCAGGCCGCCCACGTCGCCGGGCTGCTGGCGGCGATCGACACCGCCGCCGCCGTGCGGGGCGTGCGGGCCGGCCTCGCGAGCGGGGTGCACATCGACATCTCGATGCAGGAAGTGATGGCCACGCACTGGACGCGCGAGATCGAACGCTACGTCTACACCGGGCAGGAGACGGGGCGGGCCACCCAGCGGCTGGGGTTGCAGGGGTTCCCTCACACCGTCGAGACGGCGGACGGGCTGCTCTTCCTGCTGCCGTTGCGCGCCGACTGGGAGACCTTCGCGGCGTTCCTCGGGCTCGATCGGTTCGCGACGCACGAGTGGTCGGACCCGGAGACGCGGCTGGCGCGCTGGGACGAGATCGAACCCCACTTCCTCGCCGCCTGGAAGCGGCGCGGCCGTTACGAGTGGTTTGAGCGCGCTGCGGAATTCGGCTTCACGCTCGCGCCCCTGGACGACCCGCACAGTGTGCTCGCCAGCCCGCAGCTCGCGGTCCGCGGATTCTTCGAGGACGTCCGGTTGACCGACGGGAGTACTGTGCAGGCGCCGGGCCTTCCCTTCGCGGTGGCCGCGGAGCGGGCGGAGAATCGTGTACCCGAACCCGGCGAGCAGAACGAGACGCTACTCGGCTCGCGTCGAGACTGAGAAGACACGGCAAGTGAGGACTGGGCGATGACCACAACGACTCCTGATCAGTGGCGACGGGCGCGAAACCTCTCCGCCGACCAGACCGGCTCGATCCACGATGACGACCAGGCCAGGTCGCTCGGCTTCCAGGCGGCGCTGATCGGCGGCAGCATCACCTGCGCCTTCGCCGTGGAGCGGCTCGTTCACTGCTTCGGCGAGGCCTGGCACGAGCGCGGCTTCCTCAAGCAGGCCTTTATCGCGCCGCTGTACGAGATCGACGACTTCCGGGTGCTGGTCGGGGACCTCGATCCCGACGAGGGTGACGAGGCGCTGGTCTCGGTGGCGCTGGAGAAGCGCGATGGCGGGCGAGTGACGGCCGGGTACGCCGGGCTGACCGCCGCCGCCGGGCCGGGCGTCCCGCCGTGGGAGCGCCCGGGGGAGCAGCCGTCGCAGTCGATTGGCGGCGACCCGCTGCCCGGCGTCGCCGTCGGCGCCGAGTATCCGACGTACACGCGCACGCTCACCGTCGCCGAGAGCCAGTCGCGTCGCGAGATGACCGGCGACGCCTCCTCCTGGTACGCCGAGCGTTCGCCATGGGGCGGTCCGGTCATGCCGAGCTTCCAGTACATGCTGCTCGGCGGCGGAGGCGCGCCCGAGGGCGGATTCCGGGCGGACCCGCCGATCCGCGCGGGCATGAACGGAACGTTCCAGCTGCAGCAGTTCGGCCCGCTGATGATCGGCGAGCCCTACACGATCGCAGGCAGCCTGGCGGAGAAGGGCTTTTCCACCCGCTCCGCCTACCGCACGAACGAGTTCACCGTGACCGACGTGGGCGGCCGCCGCGTCGCCATCGCACGCCAGAAGGCCCGCTGGATGGCATCGCCCCGGTGACAGCACGGTCATCGACCTGACGGCTGGGTGTCGCCGGGGGAGGAGAGGCAGCCATGGACTACGTCCTCTACGAGCACCACGATCGCCACGTCGCGGTGATCACGTTGAACCGGCCGGAGCGCCTCAACGCGCTCGGCAGCCAGATGCGGCAGGAATTGGAAGAGGCGCTACAGATGGCGGCGCGCGACCCGGATGTGCGCGTCGCGATCATCGCCGGGGCCGGGCGGTCCTTCTGCGCCGGCGCCGACGTCAAGGAGTGGGCGGCCGGCACGCCTCCGATCAGCCAGCCGCGGGAGGCGACACAGCTCCTCAACGAGTACGGCACCCCGGATGTGATCAAGCCACTGATCGCGGCCGTCCACGGGCACTGCCTGGGCGCCGGACTGAACCTGGTGGCGACCCGCTGCGACATCCGCATCGCCGGCCAGAGCGCGCTCTTCGGCATGCCCGAGGTGGCGCGCGGCACCATCGACCTCACCACGCCCTTCGCGCTGGAGGGGCTCTCGCGTGCGTTCCTCTCGGAACTGCTGTTCACCGGTGATCCGGTGACCGCGGAACGCGCCTACGAGGCCGGGCTGATCAACGCCGTCGTTCCGGACGACGAGGTGATGGCGGCCGCCGTGCGCATGGCGGAGCGCATCGCTCTCCACTCGCCGGCCGCCGTGCGCGCGACGAAGCTGAACCTGCTCAAGACGTTCGAGGCGACCGCCGCCGCGGAGGTCTGGGAACAGCGCCTGCGCGAGCGCGTCTCCGGCTCCGACGAGACCCGCGAAGGTATGCAGGCCTTCGTGGAGAAACGCAGCCCGCAGTGGGAGCAGGACGGTCGCTGATCCCGGCGGACCGTGCTGCGTCTTCCCGGGGCGCTGTTCGGTCGCCGTCCGGGGCGCGTCGTGCCGCGTCCCGTCGCGGCAGTGCTAGGATCAGCGCCCCCTGAGCAGGGCGGCGCTCGCCGTCACCTCATCGAGTCGATCGGGAAGGGTGCGGTGCTGAATGCGCGTACTGGTGCTTGGTGGCAGCGGATTCATCGGGCCGCGCGTGATGCGGCGGCTGCTCGATCACGGGCACGAGGTCCACTGCATAGACATCGCGCCGGACTCCCCCTCGCTGGAGGCGATCCGCGATCGCGTGACGATCACCCATGGCGACATCACGCTGATGGACGACGTGATGGAGATGATGGCGCTGAGCCAGCCCGACCGCGTGCTCAACCTGGCCTACGCGCTCGGCGCCTCCGAGGCCGACCCACACCCCCAGGTCCGGCTGAACATCATGGGCATGGACAACTGCTTCGAAGCCGCGCGCATCCTCGGCATCCGC
>JASLOV010000073.1 GCA_030745285.1 Dehalococcoidia bacterium
CTGCCAGCGCTACGTCGTCGATGGCGGCCGCGAGGTGCTGGCCAATGCGCTCGACCTTCTCCGCGCCGGAGAAGGCTGCGCTGCCGAATGTGCCCTCGATGGCATGCACCGTCGTGACGGTGTCATTGGGCGAAAGCAGCAGCGTGGTGTTGCGGTCCGATGCCACGCGATCGAGCAGATACGGGCTCGGGTCGTGGCCGCCGGTCAGGATCAGGCAGCGCGGCGCCGTTCGCAGCGCCGCCAGCGCGATGTCGACCTTCTCCGCACGCGTCACGATCACCTTGCGGTCAAAGCGCCCGAAGTGAGGCTCGTCGGAGTCCTCGAACACCGGTCCGACGACGATGTGCTCGCAGATGCTGGCGTCGCCGACGACGGAGCGAGCGAGCACCCGCGCTCCGCTTACCTCGCGCAACACCTCGACGGTCGGCGCGGCCAGTAGACGGTCCTCCGGCACAGCCATCGCGGCACCCGCCGCCACTCGGTTAGCGATCGTGGTAGCGCCGCCCGTACTCCCCGCGGAAGCGGCGTCACCGGCAGCACTGACCAGCAGCACCCGTCCTCCTCCGGCCTGGCGCGCAATCGCTGCGGGGTCGGCGCCGGCGGGCGCCTCGAGCACGGTCACGCCGCCGTCCGCTGCTGCATCCGACGGCACGGCCAGCGGCGTGCCCGACGCCGACGCGAACTCGAGCGTCGCGAACAGTGCCGCATCGCCCTCGGCTCTGGCATCCCCAGCCAGGCGTTCGACGCGGACGGTGTTGCCTGCGTAGGCGAGGCGGTGCGCCAGGCCGGCGGCCATCGTGGTCGCCCCCGCTTCGGGCTCGACGCCACCGACAACGATCACGGCCATCTCGTCTGCCTCTCGGACACCAGCATCAGAGTCGAACCCGCGCCGTCGCGACGTTCGTTCCTCCTGGTCCGTCACCGTCCCCGACCACTGCCGCGGACTCTATCAGGGACAGCACTCTACGCCACAGCCTGCCGCTCTCGTCAGCTGGACGGTGGCCGCCAGGGTTGCCGTATCATGTCTACGGGCTCCTCGACGCCGAACGCCAGGCGCGCACGCACGTTGCAGAGAGGTAGACGCAACGCGTGGAAGGTGGCAGCAGACGATGCCGCGTCGGCCCGGCGCCCGCCTGAGCGTGGCCGTGCTGACGGCTGCGCTGCTGCTCGTGCCGGTGACGCTGGCCGCCACCGGAAACATTGCACGCGCCATGCCGGGCGACAGCCGGGCGCAGCCGCACCAGACCCCCGATCTCTACCGCGCCGCCATCGATGAGACCGCCACCGAACTGCTGCCGGGCCCCGCGCACCACCGTCCCGGCCGACCCCGCCTCCCGGGCGCGCCTCGCCCGCCGGCGCGTCCCCCGGTCGTCGCGGCGCTCCCGCCCGCTGAGACCCGCTGCGGCCCGTTCGACGCCACCGGCCGCACTCTGCCACTCACCAGCCTGGGCGCGTGGCGCACATCGGCAACCGGCCGCGTCTCCCTCGCCTACCGCGCGGGCTCGACGGCTGAGCGAGATCTCGAAGCCGTCAGGGAGGTCGTCACCAGTACGTTGCTGCTCGTCGAGGAGGTACTGGGGACGCCACCGCTCGCGGACTTCTCCATCGTCGTGCACGAGAGTGCCGAGAGCATCGCCCGGCTGATGGGGACCGCCAATCCGCACTTCGACGGTCGCAGCGTTCACATCGTTTGTGGCTGGCCCGTGAACCTGACGGCCCTGGCCCACGAGACGGCGCACGCGGTATCGCGCCTGAACTTCGGGCTGCGGGCCCCTGCCCTGCTCGGCGAAGGGCTGGCTGTCTGGGTCGCGCCGCGTGTGCTCGAGCTGGCCCTGGAGCGGGAACTCCCGCTGTGGAGCAGCACCAGCGGCCCGCAGTACTACCTGTCCGCGCTCAGCGGCCGCACATTGCCCTCGGTGCAGTCGCTGGTCGACACCAATGCCTTCAGCGAGACCGACGCGACGCTGGCCTACGGGACGGCGTCGCTCGTGGTCGCTCACCTTATCGAGCAGCACGGCCTGGACCGGCTGTGGGCGCTCTGGGCCGAGGGAGACCGCGTCGAGGGCGCGCTCTTCGAGCACTACGGACTGACCTGGACCGAGCTGGATGCCGAGTATCGCGCGACGTTCGGTCTCGACCCGGGCCCGCAGGCGGCCGCGCAACGCCCGCCCGCCTCGACCTGCGATGGAGCGATCGTGCGCATCGGCAGCGCCCTGCCAGCGCCTGGCCGGCAGCTCGCGGACGGCCCCGTCGCAGCAACCGCACGTGGCTCGTACGAGCTGCCGGATGGGTGCGCGGACGCGGGTGAATTGCTGTTGCACATCCGCTGGGTCTACGAGCGGGATGGGAACCACTTCCTGGGCACGTCCCGGCCCGTGCTCAGCAAGAACGGCGCGTTCTTCGTCTCCGCCGCGGGAAGCGATACCGCCGGCGGCGGCGCTGGTGCGACCTACTGGGCGCTGAGCCTGGACGGACGGCTGATCGCCGCCGGTGAGTGAGGCAGCAGCATGCGACGAGCGTGGCCAGCCCCACCGTGTCAGAGCCGGCTTTCGCCGCGCTACAAGGAAACTTTAAGTCTGGTCTTGCGAAGGATTGCAAGTCTGGGGTTATACTGCGCGGTCTAACGGACCGAGACTCCCCGTCCCGGAGACGCGTCCATGTCCACGGCACAAGCAATCGCCATGAAAGAACTCGCCGAGCGCCGACCAGGCCAGGTGTACGAGAAGCCCGAGGGGCTCCGCAGCCCGCCATCGCGGTAGCGCCGGCTCCTGCGAGGCCGGTCGGACCTTGCCTCGGCCCCACCGACGCGGAGCAGCCGCCGGCCCCGCCGGCCGGTTCCCGCCCGCACCCGCCGTCGCGTCTCGATCGCCCTGATCCGGGCGCAACGGAAAGCCCTCCGGCGCAGGGCGACGAGATCGAACGCGGCTGCCTGAAGGTCTTCAGCGCCGCTGGCATCGGACACCCGTCGCCGCATGTGTCCGCCGGCGCGGCGCGACGTTCAGTCCTGTAAGACTGGATCGCCACCGCCCCTGACGATCCAGTCTGAACTCGATCTCGGTCGGATGGCGCAATCCGTGGCCCATCGCCATTGCCATCCACACGCCGGATTTTGCTCGCGACCTGGCTGCTAATTTCCGCGCCGCGGAGTATCGCCAGAGTCTCTCGATCGTACATGCTGCCCTCGGACCGGCAGCGTGACCGCGTGAAGGTCGGCACAAACCATCACCGCGAGAAGGGATGACCCGTTGGACTTCGAGACCCTAGTATCTGACCGCAGGAGCATCCGTGGGTACAAGCCGGACGCGGTGCCCAGGGAAGTCATCGACGAGGTCATCTCAATCACCAAGTACGCACCGTCATCCATGAACACCCAGCCGTGGCACTTCCACGTGGTCACCGGCGAGCCGCTTGAGCGCATTCGCGAAGGCAACACAGAACGGATGATGGCCGGCCATCCCCCGGACCGCGAGACCCGGGGCCACGGCGCATACGTCGGTGTCCACCGTGAGCGCCAGAAGGAGATCGCGGCCGATCTGTTCGAGGCAATGGGCATCGACTGGGGCGACAAGGAGGGGCGCATGGATTGGACCATGCGCGGATTCCGTCAGTTCGATGCTCCTGTATCCATCGTCGTCACGGTCGATCGGTCGCTGGACGAAAGCCCCTTCGCCCTCTTTGACCTAGGCGCGGCCACCCACGGGCTCGTCCTCGCCGCGTGGAGCCGCGGCCTCGGCACCGTGATCAACGGGCAGGGCATCATGCAGTCGGCCGTCGTTCGCGAGCACGCCAACATTCCCGATGACGAAGTCATCGTCACATGCGTGGCAATAGGCTACCCGGCCGAGGCGTTCGCAGCAAACGACGTGAAGTCGAGCCGCGTGTCAAATGAGGGCCTCGTCTCCTACGTCGGCTTCGACGACTGACTCCGGGCCCCGGAGAGAGCCAGACTCTTCTTCCGGGCCGCTGGTACAAGCGGGCAACAGCGGGCCACGCCGCACAACAGAACGCCGGGGCGGGGTCGCCCCGGCGTTCCTTGTGATCCTGGTGCCGAGGGCCAGAATCGAACTGGCGACACCGCGATTTTCAGTCGCGTGCTCTACCGACTGAGCTACCTCGGCCCGTCGCAAATTCAACTATAGCCGGGCCGCTGGAACAACCGGGCCGCCGGACAGGAGCGTCGAGCGCGCCAGCAGCGCGCTAGTCGAGACCGGGGTGCCGCCGACCGGCGGCTAGTCGTGCGCTCAGGTGGGAGCGTGCCGATGCTCGACGAGGACGTCGAACGACTCACACGAGTCTAGCCGCTACCCGAAAATGGCCGCAGCAAGCATCAGAAGTCCCCTGCTTGTCCCCTCGAGCGGCTCCGGGATCACTGGGAGCGGCCCCGCGGGGCCGCTCCCAGATCCATCTCGGTTGGTGCCGCATAGGGGATTCGAACCCCTGATCTCCGCCTTGAGAGGGATTCGCCGCTCGTGCCGGCCGCTCCCGCTCCAGCACTTCCAGTGTCCTCAGGAACCCATCCCCCAACCTTCGTCGGGCGCACCGTCCCCTGCCCTACCATCCGTTACCAGAGAACATGGCCACCAGATGGCCACCTCGAAGCTACGCGAGTAGATGGTCGAGCGCCTCAGCCGCCTGACGCTGCTGGCCTTTGAGCAGGTGGGCGTACACGTCCATCGTGAAGCTGGCGCTGGCGTGCCCTAGACGACGGCTGACGGTGTAGATGTCGACCCCGGCCTTGATCTACTGGCTCGCAGCGGTGTGCCGGAGCCCATGCCGCGTGAGCAGACCGTGGTTGCGGCCCGCCACGAGCTTGACACCGAACGAGGGATGATCGGGGGTGGGGGGGGCTCCCTCGCGTCGGTTCCTTTCGTTGCCGATGCCTCGCGAGCGGAGAGCTGAGTGAAGAGTGACGCGCTCGCCTAGGGTGTGCTGGCCCTAGCCGGGCTCCGCCCAGCGTCTCCATGTCCTGTCCAGTACGATACGCGATGCATGTCAGCCTGCTCAGGACACAATCGGCGCGGGATCTGAACCGCACCAAGGTCGCCGCTGGCTGCCACGAAGAACACAATACTTGGGAGGTGGTAGACATGTCCGATCAGAGCGAGCGCACCAACTTCCGCGGGGTATTGCGACAGTGATGTGACGCTACATCTTCTACTTCCCAGCATTCATCGCAGTAGTCGTAGCAATTCGGCTAATCGCGGAGAGCTTCTGATCGCTCGCGGCCGGACCGCGCGCCCTCCAACTGGTGACCGCCGGCCACGACGCGGCACGGCTGATCGGAGTGATCCGTCGTAGATTCGAATCTCGGGTCGGTCGTCCCCGGCGTCCGCCATCTTGGCTGTCAATCCAGCGCCGTCGCTGTCGACGCCGCTGCCAAGATCCCGACCGTTCGGCGCCACGGCGCTCCGCGTCTTGTACCCTGCGTCACATATCGAAGGCCGCCGCGACGACAGGTCGGTTGACCTTACGTGACGAGCAATCTTCTTCCCGAGCAGCGAGCCCGCGCGAATATCGATGCGGCTCTGCTCGACGCCGGTTGGGTCATACAGAACCGGGATGAGACTATCCTCAGCGCTGGGCGAGGCGTGGCGGTCCGCGAGTCCCGTATGGCCGAAGGGCACGGCTTCGTGGACGGCAGGCCTGTCGGGGCCCTCGAGGCGAAGCCGGAGGGCGTAACGCTTGCGAGCGTTGAGGTGCAGGCCGACAAGTACTCGACGGGCCTCCCGGACACTCTCGATGCTCCCGTCCGACCGCTGCCGTACGTGGACAGCCCGGAGCGCGGGCCGAGCGGGAGTGGAGGTGCAGTGTGCCGGGGCGAAGCGTCCTGACGCTGTCGCTTGCCGCCGCGACTGCCGCCGCGGTGCTGGTCGGCGCGCCCGCGAGCGCACCCGCTCAGGAGATGCATCCGCTCACGGCGATCTGCGCGTCGCTGCGCTATCGTGCGGAGGTCTCGCCGGTCGAAATCGGCCTCGTCGCCATCGACCTGGAGGATGGCACGCACTGCACCATCGGCGGGCACACGGTCTTCCGATCGGCCTCGCTCTACAAACTGATCGTCATGGCCGAGGCGTTCGAGCAGGCCGAGGCCGGCGCCTTCGCCTTCGACGAGATACTGACCATCGAGCCCGACCACTTCCGCGACGACCCTCCCCAGATGCGGCCGGAAGGCTCGTTCACTCTCGCCGCGGACGAGGCGGTGCGGCGGATGGTCACGTTCTCCGAGAACTCCTCCACGCTTGTGCTGATCGACCGCCTCGGCGAGGCGGAGTTGCAGTCCGCTCCCGGGCGGCTCGGGCTCGACGGCACGGTGCTCGACCCGGCGGCGTCGTTCGTAACGACGGCCTGGGACATCGCCACGCTGCTGACCGCGCTTTACCGCGGGGAGGTCGTGAGCAACGACGCGAGCGCGGCGATGATGGAGTTGCTGCGTGCGCAGGAGTTGAACGACCTCATCCCGCAATCCCTGCCGCCCGGCATCGAGGTGGCGCACAAGACCGGGCTCATCACCGAGTACCTCAACGACGCCGGGGTCATCTACGCGCCGGGCGGCGACTTTGTGCTGGTGCTGCTCACCCGCTGGGACGAGCGCATCGGGCAGTCGTATGAGGCGATCCACGAGTTCACGGCGCTCGTGTACGAAGCGTTTGCCGAGCCCTTCGAGCGCCCGCCGCCTCCACCCCCCGCT
>JASLOV010000074.1 GCA_030745285.1 Dehalococcoidia bacterium
CCCACGAGGTGGAGGAACGCGCATTCGAGCAGGCGACCGAGACCGAGATCGCCGACACCATCAAGGTGATGGGCGGTGAGGACTGGGCCGCCTGGGTGGCGGCGCTGCGGGAGGCCGGTCTGCTGGCGGGCGGCTTCCGCACGGTGGCCTACAGCTACGTCGGACCGGGCGTAACGCAGGCGGTCTACCGCTTCGGCACGATCGGCCGCGCGAAGGAGCACCTGGAGGCGACGGCGCACGAACTGGCTGCGGGGGCGGACATCGACGGCGCCTGGGTCAGCATCAACACTGGCGCCGTCACCCAGGCCTCCGCAGCCATCCCCGGCGTGCCGCTCTACATCAGCGTGCTCTTCAAGGAGATGAAGTCCCGTGGACTGCACGAGAGCGCCATCGACCAGCTCGTGCGGCTCTTCCGCGACCACATTGGACCGGGTGTCTCTCCCTCGACCGACGAGGAAGGCCGCATCCGCCTCGATGACCGGGAGATGCTGTCCGAGGTGCAGTCAGTCGTAGAGAATGCCTGGCACACGCTCTCGACGGAGAACTTGTACGAACTCTCCGACTACGCCGGCTACCAGCGCGACTTCCGCCGCCTCTTCGGCTTCGACGTCGACGGCATCGACTACGAAGCCCCCACCGAGGTGCACCGGGAGCTGGGCCGGCCAGGCTAATTCGACCCCTCGCCCCCGGCGGACTGCTGCGCCGGCTCGGGCTCCTCGGCTGCCTGCTCCTCGTCGGCCGGCTCTGCGATTGGTTGCTCTTCTACGGCCTGCTGCTCGGAGCCGGCCGGCATCGCCTCGTCGAACTCCACGAGGCCGTCCGTCTCGAAGAGGTGTTGCCGGATCGCGGCCAGGGCGTCGTCATCTGCGCCGTCCAGGGCGCTGGTCGCCGCCTCGAACAGCCGGTCGGCGGTGAGCAGGGCGTAACCGGTCGCCTCCGCGGCGATGCGCAGCGACGGCTCGTAGGGGGCGTCGCGGTCGGCGGGGGCCTGCATGCGCTGGCCGTTGGCCACGACGATCCCCCGGGGGGCGACGAGTTCGCGTTCGATCGCGTCGTCGAGCCGCGCGCGCAGCCGGTAGTGCGCCGCCATGTCGACGGCGTCCCGCGATGCGGCGACCTCGACGTGCAGCGCTCCCCGCGGCGCGTGCAGGATCAGCGGCCTGTCCGAGGCTCGCCGGTTGAAGCCGAGCAATTCGAAGCAGCGCACAACGACCGGCTGCAGCGAGTGTTCGCCGCCTCGCCAGAGCACGTCGCGCACCAGCGCCAGCTCCGCCGCGGCTGATTCGGCCGCGGTCAGCTCCGCCTCGGCGCCGTCGCGGTGATCGCTGGCCGCCGTCACCGCCGCCTCGCGCTCGGCGAGCCCGGCGACGGCGTGCTGGTCGAGCCAGCGCGGTTGTTCGGCGTCGTCGACGGCCAGTCGCGCCTGCATCGCCTCCACGATAGCGGAGGCGACGGCCGGCGCCACGCTGCCGCCGCGCCCCTTGCGGGCGGGCAGGAAGATCACGCTGCCGTTGCCGACCGCGAACTCGACGCCGAGCGGCGCACCGCCCGGGCTGCGAGCAAAGACGCTGGCGGCCTGCGCGAAGCCCGGCACGCGATCGTCGAAGTAGGCGCGGTAGAGCAGGTCCGGTCGCAGCACATCGATCACCGGCGCGAACGTGTGCGCGTGGTTGTGCACGATGGCGGCCGTGCCTTCGCCGCCGCGCAGCAGCGCGGGATTCCAGCCCAGCCCCGCCGGGGCGGGTAGGAAGAAGTAACGATCGCACCCGGAGAAGCCGGAGACGGAGTTGATCGTCGCCTGCGGGGAGGTGAAGACGGCGACCACTGCACCCCGGTCGAGCGCGCGAGCGAACTCGTCGCGACGGCGTCGCAGCAGCTCGGCCAGCCCGGTGCCGGCCTCGGTCGTCTCGCCGTTGACGACGGCGACGTCGGCGTGGGTGAGATGCTCGGCGGTGGCGTCCGCCGCCTCGGCGATCGTGGCGAGCATCGCGGCCGGGTCGACGATGATCGCGTCATAATCGAAGATTGTGGGCGCCGTGAAGATCGAGTAATTGTCGAGCTGGCGGTGTGGCAGGGGGTGGCTGAGTGAGAGCATGCGCATGGGCGCTGACTGGCCTCCGTGGTGGTGACGCGATGGTGGTGCCGATCGATTGTACGTCGCACACTCGGAGTGCTGCATTTTGACGCCTGAATTAGACGAGCCTACGATCAACCCGGTCGTGCTAGGCGGGGAGTTAGCGGTGCCCTGTTACCCGCAATCCGCTTCAGCGGGGCTGAATGCCCGCCCGAGACGTAGTGCCGTGGGGACTATCGCCGATGAGCGGCGTTGAGAGCCAGGTCCTGCGCGGCGATGCCCGGCTAATTCCGTCAGGTCCGGAAGGAAGCAGCGGTACGTCGGTCACATCGGGTGCCGCAGGGTCGCCGGGCTTGAGCCGTCTCACGGGGGCAAGCTCGCGTCGCTACGACGACGGCGGGGCACGACCACCTTCAACACACGAGCGGCGCATGACGCTTCGGCGGGAGCGGCGACGATGACGCCCGCCGGACCGTCTCGCGGCTCGCGCCGGGGTTCGAGTGGGGGCGCGCGCAGCCGCCCCCGGCAGGACCAGCCGCCCGAGCCGCCGGAGTACCTGCGACGGCTGGGCGTGACGCCGCGCAAGGCGCTCGGCCAGAATTTCCTGATCGATGAACTGACGCTGGCCGCCATCGCCGATGCCTGCGAGCTCGACGAGTCGTCGACCGTGCTCGAAGTCGGCTCCGGCCCGGGCGGCCTGACCGAGGAGCTGGCGCAGCGCGCGCAGCGGGTCGTTGCCGTCGAGCTCGACGAGGAGCTGGTGGCGCTGGCGCGACGGCGGCTGGCGGGCCACCCCGGCGTCAGCATCGTTGCCGCGGACGTGCTCGACTTCACGCCGGTCGAGTTGCTGGAGGAGGGCGGCGCGGCGGCGCCGTACGTTGCCTGCGGCAACCTGCCGTACTACATCACGCAGCCGATCGTGCGACGCATGCTGGAAGCGGAGGTGCCGCCGCAGCGGCTGATCATCATGACCCAGCGCGAAGTGGCCCGGCGCATTGTCGGCGGCCCGGGGCAAGAGTCGCTGTTGTCGATGACCGTCCGTCTCTACGGTACCGCGGAACCGGTGCTCGATGTACCGGCCAGCGCCTTCTGGCCGCAGCCGAAGGTGCAGTCGTCGATGATTCGCATCGTGCAGCTGCCCGAGCCGGCCGTCCCGCACGCCGTGATCGAGCGATTCACCAACCTGCTGCGTGCCGGCTTCGCCGAGCCCCGCAAGCAGCTGCACAACACCCTGCGCTCAGCACTGGGCATCAGCCGCGAAGAGACGGCGGCGATACTCGAAGCGGGAGCGATCGACCCGGCGCGGCGCGCGCAGCACCTCGACCTCGACGACTGGCAGCGGCTCTACGAGCTCGTCGACGAACGCCACCCGAGGGCGCTCGATGCCCACTAGTACCGGCGGGACCGAGGCCGGTCAGGCGCGAACCCTGCGACTGTTCGCGCCCGCCAAGATCAACCTCGCGCTCGAGGTGATCGGGCGCCGCGACGATGACTTTCACGACCTCGACACCGTGATGACGACCCTGGCCCTCGGCGACGAGGTGCGGCTCGGACCGTGCGACGGCCTCGACGTGCGATTCTCGGGCCGGCACGCCGCGGGGGTGGGAGCCGATGATCTCTGCACACGTGCCGCGCTGGCGCTCGCCCGGGCGGCGGGCCGGATATCGAATGTGACGATCGAGGTGACGAAGCGCATCCCGGTGGCGGCCGGGCTCGGCGGCGGGTCGTCGGACGCCGCGGCGGTGCTGCGCGGACTGAACAAGCTGTGGGGGCTCGACTGGCCGCTGGAGCGGCTGACCGGCATCGCGGCGGAGCTTGGCTCGGACGTCCCGTTCTTCCTGTACGGTGGAACCGCCCGCTGCACCGGCCGAGGTGAGATGGTGGAGCCGCTGCGCGACATGCGCCCGCTCCAGCTTCTGCTCTTGCAGCCGCCGGTGCCGCTGGCCGCCAGCCTGGCGCGGCATGCGCCGCCGCCTTCGCGCGACCTGGTGAACACCTTCGAGGCGGTGATCGAACGCAGTGATCCCGAGTTGCTGATGCACTACGTCTCGTACCGTGCGGCGGGCGTCCCACAGCTCCACCTCTGTGGCGCCGGGCCGACGCTCTATGTGCTGGTCAGCAAGCGGGCGCAACTGGCGGCCCTGCACCGCGGCTTTGAGGCGGCCGGTGCGGAAGTGATCGAGACGGCGACGCTGCCTCGCGACGAGGCAACGGCGGTCACCGTCGAGCAGGCCGATGCCTGACGGCGAGACCATGCAGGCGCTCGTCGCCGGGCTGATTGCGGGCGCGACGGGAGGGCTGGCGACGACGGCGATCATGCTCGTGGCGCTCTCCCGTGACCGCCGCTCGATCGCGCTCGTCTCGAACCTGCGCGTCTCGCTGCCGCTGCTCGGCATCGTGATCGTCAACGGCATGATGCTGGCGTGGACCGCGGTCGGACTCGTGCTCGGGGCGCTCTTCCTGCGGGCGGAGAGCACGCGACCGGGCGGCTGGCCGGGCGGCGCCAATCTGATGTTCACGCTGCTGGTCACGGGCGCCGTCGTGGTCGCCTACGGTGCGGCGACCTATGTGCGCGGGCGGGCGACCTGGCCGGTCTCGGCGACGGCCGCGACGGCGGTGCTCACGCTCGGCTGGCTGCTGCCGGCGCTGGCCGCATGAGGGCAGTGGCTGGCCCGTGAGCGGAGCCATCCCGTATGCTCGGCCCCGCGCCGGTTGGAGCACATTCTGGAACTGACAGACGGCCTCCAGGCATCGATCATGGACATGCACCTCCACACCATGGGGGCCTCCTCCGACAGCATGCTGGACCCCGAGGAACTGCCCGAGATCGCTGCCGAGGCGGGTCTCACGGGCGTCAATGTCACCGAGCACGACCAGATCTGGGAACGCGGCCGTCAGAGCGCCTTCAAGGGCCGCCACCCCGACTTCTTCGCGAACTTTGCACTTGAGGTTTCGACCGACCTCGGACACATGCTCGCCGTGGGGCTGCCCGAGTACGTCGGCGGCATCCAGAAGGCGGAGCGGCTGCGCGGGGAACTCGACAGGGTCGGCGGCTTCCTGATCGTCGCCCACCCCTTCCGCCACGTCTTCGACCCGGTGACCGCCATGCGCAAGGGCGGCGAGCCCTTCGATCTCACGCCCGAGCAGGCCGCCGATCTCCCGGTCTTCCAGCTCGTGAATGCCATTGAGGTCGCGAACGCCAGCAACACGCCGCGCGAGAACGAGTTCGCCTACGAGGTCGCGATGATCCGTGGATTGCCGCGCACCGGTGGCTCGGATGCCCACTCCAAGAGCGGCGTGGGGAACTTCGCCACCGGCTTCGAACGCGAGTTCAACAGCTCCGACGTGTTGCTGGAAG
>JASLOV010000075.1 GCA_030745285.1 Dehalococcoidia bacterium
TGGCCGTCTCCATCGACGGTGAGATGGCGATCGACCTCTGGGCTGGGCACGCCGACGAGGCGCTGACCCGGCCCTGGCAGCGCGACACGATCGTCAACCTCTACTCCGTCGGCAAAGCGATCACGGCGATGTGCGCCCACCGCCTGGCGGAACGCGGCGCGCTCGACCTCGACGCCCCGGTAGCGCGCTACTGGCCGGAGTTCGCCCAGGCCGGCAAGGCGGAGTTGCCGGTGCGCTACCTGCTCACCCACCAGGCCGGGCTTCCGGCGCTGACAGATGCGCTGCCGCCGCGTTCGATCATCGACTGGGACACCGTCTGCGCCGCGCTGGCGGCGGAACAGCCGCACTGGGAGCCGGGTACGCGTCACGGCTACCACACCAACACCCAGGGCTTCCTCCTCGGCGAGGTCGTCCGCCGTGTCGACGGCCGCACGCTCGGCACGTACTTCCGCGAGGAGATTGGCGAGCCGGCGGGCATCGACTTCTACATCGGTGTGCCTGACGAGCACGACTCGCGCGTGGCGGAGATGGTCTCGCCCGCCCCGCGGCCGGCCGACTCGGCCCGGGCGCCGCGTCCGCTGCCCGCCTACCCGGCGCTCGATGTCGACCGCAACAGCCGTGAGTGGCGGGCGGCGGAGGTGCCATCGACCAACGGCCACGGCGATGCGCGCGGCCTCGCCCGGCTCTACGGTGCGCTCGCCACGGATGGGCGCGCCGGCGACGTGCAGATCCTCGCGCCCGAGACCGTGAAGGCCGCGATCCGCGAGCAGGTCTATGGCGAAGACGCCGTGCTCGGCCGCGTTACCCGCTTCGCCAGCGGCTTCCAGCTGACCATGGACGAACGGCCGCTCGGCCCGAACCCTCGGACCTGGGGTCACTTCGGCGCCGGCGGCTCCCTGGCCTTCGCGGACCCGGACGCCTGCCTCGGCTTCGGCTACGCCATGAACCGTGGCCGCTCAGGCTGGCAGCACCGCCACGTGCGGAACCTGATCGACCTCGTCTACGAGGCGCTGTAGCCGGCGCCGCGGTCCCTAGCCGGTCGTGTCGTTGACCATCGCCGTCTGCTCGATGCGCTTCACCACATCGATGCCGCCGAGGCAAGATTGCTTGCGTGTGTACATCTCCGACGTGGCGACGATCTCGTTGTTGTCGGCCTGGAGCACGAAGTAGAACTGGTCGGTCCTTGACCTGCGGACTTCGAATTCGGCCATCGCGGTCTCTCCTGTTTGCGAAGCCGCTGGAGCGGCACCCGGCAGCAGTGTGACGAGGACGTGATCGCCGCGAAACACCACATGTGATAGGGCGGGCGGCGCGACCCTGTGGTCTCCCGATGTGGCACTATGCGCGAAGGACGCCGGGAAGGGAGGGTCCGCCCCGGCGCACAGCGCGCCCCGGCGAGGGAAACAGGTGTGTGATGCTGGCGTACGAGGGTGGCGGCATAGGCTGGTGGGTCATCTTCCCGATCATCTTCATGGCCTTCATGCTGCTCATGATGTTTCGAATGATGGGGCGCGGTGGCCCCATGGGCATGGGTGGCATGATGGGCGGCGGCCGCCACGACATGAACGACGACAACCGCCCTTCGAACCGCCGGCCGGTGACAGCGCCGAGTCCCCGGAGACCGCACTCGAGGTCGCTCAGCGCCGCTACGCCAACGGCGAGATCAGCCGCGACGAGTTCCTGCGCGTCCGCGACGATCTTGGCCAGTGACGGTGGGCTGGTGACTGCGGGCGCGACTGACCGAGCGCGCCGGCTGGGTCGCTACTCGCACTACTCGCGGTAGAGCTTGACCACCCGCACGCCGTCGCCCGCGGCGTCCGTGCAGAGATCGCACAGCGTGCACTCGTCGACGTTGTCCTCGACCGTGCTGACTCGGCCGCCCTCGTCGAGCGTGAAGATGTCGACCGGGCAGACCTCGATGAGCTGCTTGCAGAGATCGCCGTCCTGCCGGACGGCGTCGTCGATGTCGACGCGGATGAACATCGCCATCAGCTTGCGCCCTCGATCTGCTCGATGCGTTCCTTGAGGCGCTGCGGGATCTCCTCGATGCGCTCGGCGACGGCGATGCCGGCCGCCGCGAGGTTCGTGATCTTCTCCGTCGCCGTGTCGGCGCGACCCTCGACGATGGTGCCGGCGTGGCCGAAGCGCATGCCGGGCATCTCGTCCATGAAGCGCCCGGCCATGAAGGCGACGACGGGCAGCTTCGAGCCACTCTCCGCCATGTACTCGGCAAGTTCGTACTCGGCGCGGCCCCCGGGCTCGCTGTAGATCGCGATGCCCTTCGTCTCCGGGTCGGCGTCGAAGAGCGGCATCAGCTCGGCGTAAGTCGACCCGATGATGGCGTCGCCGCCGATCGAGACCGCCGTGGAGACCCCGAGCCCGGCCTCCGAGAGCGAGTTCGCGATCTCCGTCGTCATCCCCCCGGAGCGCGACATCACGCCGATCACCCCCGGCTGAAACGCCACACGCGTCGATTCCGCTGCGCCGCCCACCCCGCCGAGGCGGGTCTTGCCCGGGCTGATCAGCCCCAGGCAGTTGGGGCCGATCAGGCGAACGTCCTCCTGCTTCGCGTACTCCACGAACTGCGCGACCTGGCGGCGAGGGATGTTCTCCGTCACCACGACGATCAGCTTGATGCCCGCCTCGATCGCCTCGTTCACGGCGTCCGGCGCGAACGCCGGCGGCACGGCCACGACGGCGCCGTCCACCTGCTCGCGCTCGGTGAAGGCGCGCACGGTGTCCTCCACCGGCACGCCGTGCACGTCGCGACCCTTGCGGCCGGGCGTGACGCCGCCGATCAGCCTCGAGCCGTAGTCCAGCAGCTCGCGCGTCATCGTCACCGCCTCGCGGCCGGTGATGCCCTGGATGATGAAGGTCGTGTCCCGGTCGACGAGGATCGACATCGCGCTAGCCCGCCACTTTCGCCACCGCGCGGGCGGCCGCCTCGTGCATCGAGACGGAGCGGTCCACGTACTCGACGCCGTACTTGTCGAGGATGACGAAGCCCTCCTCCTCCCACGAGCCGGGGATGCGGAAGATCGCGATCGCCTCGGCCGGGTCGCGGCCGGCCTCGATGCAGCCCTTGATCACGCCGCGCGCGACGATGTCGACGCGGGTGTTGGAGACGATGCTCATCATCACCGCGACCTTGTCGACGCCCGGCTGCGAGAGCACGAGCTTCGTCAGCCCGGCGGCCTTGCCGACCGAGGGGTTGCCGCCGATCTCGCAGTAGTTCGCCGGTTTGCCGCCCGCCGCCCGCACCGCGTCGAAGAGCGTGAGCGAGCCGCCGCCGGCGCCGATGATCAGCCCGATGTTGCCGTCGAACTCTACGAGGTTGCCGGCGATGCCGCGCGGGTCGGCGTCGTTGTTGGCCGCGGCGTCCAGTTCGAACTGCGTCGGCGGCCGCGCCTTGCGCGCCTCGGGGTCGTCGATGCCCAGTTCGTCGAGCAGGGCGGTGTGGCGGCCGCGCGCCTCGTCCTCCATGTCCATGTGCGCGTCGAGGGCGACGAACGAACCGTCGTCCAGCCGGCCGATCGGGTTGATCTCGGCGAGCGTGAGGTCGTGGTCGATGAACGCCCCCGCCAGCGCCGCCACCATGCGGCTGAGCGCGTTCAACGCGCCGCCGGTGATGCCGACGTTGGCGACGGCGAGCTTCGCGCTGAAGTCCGGGAACGGCCGCGACGGCGAGAAGTGCATCCTCGCCACGTGCTCCGGGTGTTGCTCGGCCACCTCCTCGATGTCGATGCCACCCATGTCGCTGAAGATGATCACCGGGCGCTTGGCGCGGGTGTCCCACGTGACCGCGGCGAAGTACTCCTGCTCGACCGTGCGGCGCTCCTCGACCAGCACGCCGGCGGGCTTGAGGTTGTTGATCTCCAGCGCCAGGATCTCCGCCGCCGCCTGCTTCGCCTCGGCCGGGCTGTCCGTGAACTTCACGCCGCCCGCCTTCATGCGGCCGCCGGAGAGCACCTGCGACTTCAGCACGACCGGCCCGCCCAGCTGCTCGGCGGCTGCCTCGGCCTCCTCGGGCGTGCGCGCCAGCTCGCTCTTCGGCAGCGGCACGCGACGGCGTGCGAGCGCCTGCTTCGCTTCGAATTCGTAGAATCGCATCGGCCGCCGCTAGCCCTCGAACCCGTACAACTCGGCGTACTCCGGGTCGCGTTCGGCGATCAGCTTCGCGGTGTTCACCATCACTTGTGCCTGCTTGTAGGTCGCATCGTCCTGCATCTTGCCGTCCAGCATGACGACGCCGGAGCCGTCCGGCATCGCCTCGATGATGCGGCTGGCGAACTTCACCTCGTCTGGGTCCGGGCTGAAGACGCGCTTCGCGATTGCGATCTGGCTGGGGTGCAGCGACCACGCGCCGACGCAGCCGAGCAGGAACGAGGCGCGGAACTGGTCCTCGCAGGCCAGCGGGTCGTCGATCGCGCCGAAGGGGCCGTAGAACGGCAGGATGCCGGCCGCGTTGCAGGCATCGACCATGCGAGCCAGCGTGTAGTGCCAGAGATCCTGCTGCGCTGTCACGCGCGGCGCATCCGCGTCGTCCGGGTCCGGGTCTGTGCGCACCAGGTACGAGGGGTGCCCGCCGCCGACGCGCGTCGTCTTCATGCGGCGCGAGGCGGCGAGGTCGGCCGGGCCGAGGCTGACGCCCTGCATGCGCGGGCTGGCGGCGGCGATCTCCTCGACGTTCGAGACGCCCGCGGCGGTCTCCAGGATGGCGTGCAGCATCAGCGGACGCTGAAGCTGGTACTTCGCCTCCAGTTGCGCCAGCAGCTGGTCGACGAAGTGAATATCCTGCGGCCCTTCCACCTTCGGGATCATCATCACGTCGAGTTTGTCGCCGACCGCGGGCACCAGCCGCATCACATCGTCGAGGAACCACGGGCTGTCCAAGCTGTTGATGCGTGTCCAGAGCTGGGTCTGGCCGAAGTCGTTGTCCCGCGCGACCTCGATCACGCCCTCGCGCGCCTCGTCCTTGCTCTCGGTCGGAATGGCGTCCTCGAGGTTGCAGAGCAGCGCGTCGACCTGCGGCAGCATGTCCGGCACCTTCGCGCGCAGATTCGGCAGGTGCGGCGGGAGGAAGTGGATCATGCGCGTCGGCCGCACGGCGATCTCCGCCAGCGGCTGCGGCGCCCCGATCGCGAGCGGTTTCATGAAGTCACGCGGGTAGCGCATTTCGGTCTCCGTCGGCGCACTCCGGGCCCTGTGGACTCGCAGTCCCGGCAGGCTAGGGGGCGGGTCGGGCAGAGTCAACGCGCCGGCCCGATCACCGGGCCGTGCCCGGCCGGGGTGGAGTCAGATCGCGACCCGGTCCTCCGAGGGCGGCCGCTTCACCGAGCGCTCGAAGACCGCATCGAGGATCGCGGCCGGCACGGCGATGGCGAGCCCTGCGCCCGCCGTCCAGAGCGCGTTGCGCAGCGGCAGCGCCGTGAGCTGGCGGGCGATCGCGACGAACTCCTCGACCACCCGGTCGCCCTCGGGCGCGGCCACCGAGAGCGCGAATCGCAGCGCCAGCGCGCTCAGCAGCACCGGCAGTGAGGCGAGCAGCAGCGTCACGCCCAGCGCGAAGAAGCGGCCGAAGCCGTTACCGGCCGCCAGCATCAGCGCGACCAGCACCAGGCAGGTCGCGCCCACCGGCCAGAGCCAGACCGTCAGCGCCCCGTGGTTGTCGGAGGAGAGCGTCTCGAGCACCGTCTTGATGCTCCCCGCCGCCGAGAAGATCGATGCCCCCGCGGCGATCTCGTCGCCACCTTCGAAGGCCGCCGTGCCGCGCATGTAGACGCGCTGGGCGGCGCGAGCAAGGAAGGCGTCGTGCGCGAGCGCGGCGTCGAACTCGCCACTCGATGTCACGTCTGCGGTACTGGCGTCGACGTCCCGCAGCGGGAAGCCGGCCAGGCTCACGGTCGACCCGCTCGCCGCCTGCGCGGCCAGCGACTCCGCCTGCGCGTCGACCATCGCACCGAGGTCGGTCAGCGCCGCGACGCCGCGTTCGAGCGCGGGCAGCGCCACCGCCTCGCTGGTGGCCTGGTGGGCGCTGAGCACGCCGAGCCAGAGCGCGAGCGCCCCCACCAGGAACACGCCGAGGAACCAGACCGCGGCGCGACGGATCCCCGACAGCGGCGGCTCGTCGAAGTCCTCGAACAACGGCGGCGGCGTGCCGATCATCCCCTGGTCGGTGGCGACCGGCGCCGGGGGCAACTTGTCCGAGCTGTCCGGGACGTCCGGGACATCCGGGACATCCGGGAGATTCGAGGAAGCGTCATGAAAGTCGTCGCCGCTCGCCTCTCGGGGGTCTCGGGCAGGCGGACGGGTCACCGCTGCGGCCCGTCCGCCGTCAGCCTCGTGCGAGCGAGCAAGTCGTGGACGGCGCGACGCTGCGGTCGCGCGACCAGCAGCGCCAGCGAACCGAGGGCAGCGAGGGCGACGGCGGTGGCGGCGAGCGCGGGCATGATCCAGAGCCACGGCACGCCGCCGAGCGCCGCGGTGAGCGTGAGCCAGAGCCACCCCGGCAGCGACAGCGGGTGAATCGCGAGGCGGGCGACCCGGCGCCGGCGCGTCTCACCAGGCAAGGCGCCCGCCGTGACCAGCACCAGCCCCTGCCGTCGTTGCGCCGGCGTTGCCGCGTCGCGCCAGAGGCGGGCGGCCAGCCAGGCCGTCCAGGCCGGTATCGCCGCTGCCAC
>JASLOV010000076.1 GCA_030745285.1 Dehalococcoidia bacterium
AGGCGGAGGCGAAGCCGAAGGCGGAGACGGGCGCGGGGTCAGGGCTGGGCACGGGGTCGACGGGCGAGTCCGTGACGAACTCGATGCCCCGTGCGCCGCCCTCGATCGTCGCCAGGAAGGGTGCCGCGGCGATCAGCGCCACGGCGACCGGCGGCAGCATGAACCGCACCGCGCCCAGCATCGCACCGCCGATCCCCCAGCCCGCGGCGACGGCGGCTGCCGCCCAGATGGCGCCGTAGATCGCCGCGTCCCAGCTATTCGTCATCGCCAGCCCGGCGAACAGCAGTCCGCTCAGCAGCAACGGCAGCGGTTGCGCCAGCCAGCGCCGCCACGTCAGCGGCGTCGCGCCCTCGAAGGCCGTCGCCGCCACGGCCAGCGCCAGCACGGACAGCGGCAGCGCCAGCAGGTGCGGGTGCAGGTCGCCGAGGATCAACGAGAAGGCCGGAAACTCCATGATCGTGCCCGGCACCACGCGCGTCGCCCGCCACCACCACCAGAAGCCGTCGGGGACGCCGCCGGTCGAGCCCGACGGCGGCGGCAGCCCGTCGACGCCGATCCAGCCCCACACCCCCTCGCCGCCGATGCCGTTGGCCGCCAGCAGCTCGATGCCGCCCTCGAGGGTGCCCAGCACCAGCAGGCTGAGCACAGCCACGCCTCCCGCGACCGTAACGGCCCGCAGGGAGCCCGCCCGCCGTCGCGAAGGCGTCAGCGCGAGCACGTCCCCGGCCAGCGCGAAGACCGCCGCCCCGGCCAGCGCCCCGGCCGTCGCCACGCCCAGCGTGAAGGTGAAGCCAAGGTCGACGGCGGCCAGCCGGGCGCTGACGTCGACGGCCGTGTGGCCGAGGTGGTAGTAGGAGAGTCGCTCGCCGGCGTACCACGTGTCGAGCGGCGGCATCCGCTCCGCATTGTGCACCGCGGTCAGCACCATCAGGTCGGCCGGCTTCTCCGTGTGCGCGGCGTCCGGCGCCTGCGCGCGCACGAGCAGAAAGAGTGCGAAGAGCGCGACGAAGAGCGCTTCGCCCACCAGCAGGAGCGTGCGCTGGCCCCAGATCGCGGCCAGCAGATCGCGCCGCCGCCAGCCGATGGCGAGGCTGGCGATCCAGAGCAGCGCCAGCGCCGCGGCCACGAGGCCGCTGCCGTACGGGGCGACGCCGAGGTTGGAGGCGAGCCAGGCGAGGTAGGCGAGCAACAGCAGTGCGAGCGGGCGGGCGTAGAGCACGCCCCGTGAGCGCAGGCGCTCGAACAGCACGGCGGCCGGCAGGAGGCCGGCGCCGCCTGCGACGGTCAGCGCCAGGTACCAGCGCAGCGCCTCAGCCATCGTTCGTCATCGCTCGCCGCCGTCACTCCCCGTCCACGGCGGGCGCGAGCAGTGCATCGACGAAGCGCTCCGGGTCGAAGCGGGCGAGGTCGCCCTCGTGCTGGCCGGTGCCCGCGAAGCGCACCGGCAGGCCGAGCGTGGCGGCGATGGCGAAGACGATGCCTCCCTTCGCCGTGCCATCGAGCTTGGTCAGCATCACGGAGGAGACATCGACGGCCTCGGTGAAGGCCTCGGCCTGGGCGAGCCCGTTCTGGCCGGTGGTGGCGTCGATCACCAGCAGCACCTCGTCGGCACGGCGTCCCAGCGCACGCTCGATCACGCGCCCGACCTTGCTCAACTCGTCCATCAGATTCTTGCGACTCTGCAGCCGGCCGGCGGTGTCGATGAAGACCGTGTTCGCGCCGCGCGCCCGGGCGGCCTCGACCGCGTCGAACGCCACGGCTGCGGCGTCGCCGCCCTGCTGGTGGGCGATCACCTCGAAATCGAGGCGTCGGCCCCAGTCCTGGAGTTGCTCGATGGCGGCGGTACGGTAGGTGTCGGCCGCCGCGCAGAGCACGGTCTCGCCTTCCTGTTGCGAGGCGTGGGCCAGCCGCGCGATCGCCGTGGTCTTTCCGCTGCCGTTCACCCCGACCACCAGCACGACGTACGGCTCGTGCTCCGTGTCCGGCCCGGGCTCGCTGCTACGCGCCGATGCGAGCACGGCGACGAGTTCGTCGCGCAGGCGCGAGCGCACGTCCTCGGCGGAGCGCGGATTCGTCGCACGCACACGGTCGAGCACCGCCATCGTCGTCTCGACCCCGGTGTCTGCGCCGATCAGCACCTCCTCCAGCGACTCCCAGAGCTCATCGGTGACATCGGACGAGCGGAAGGCGTTCCCGAGACGGTCGAACAAGGAGCGACGGGTCGGCGCCAGCGCCCGTTCGGCCCCGGCGTCGCGCTCGCTGCCGGGCTCGCCGCGACCCTCACGACGCATGAAGAACGCCATCGAACCTCCGGTTCTCCAGCGGTGGTGGTATGGCGCGCCTGCGCCGCCGCCTGATCCTACGTTGCGGTCGCCGCCCTTCGCACCCGCCACCCGGCATCCCGTGGGGACTTTCTCGGAGTCTAGGAAGCCTGCGGCAGGTCCGCGAGCTTGAGCGAAAGCACCCGCGAGACCGAGTCCTCGGCCATCGAGACGCCGTAGATGGCGTCCGCCGCCTCGATCGTGCGGCGGTTGTGGGAGACGACGATAAACTGGGAGTGTTCACACAGTTCGCGCAGCGTGTCGACGAAGCGGCCGACGTTGGCCTCGTCGAGCGCCGCATCGACCTCGTCGAGCACGCACACCGGCGCCGGGTTGACCGAGAGCAGCGCGAACAGCAGCGCCACCGAGGTGAGCGCCCGCTCGCCGCCGGAGAGCACGTTGAGCGAGGCGATGCGCTTGCCGGGCGGCTGTGCGCTGATCTCGATGCCGGGGTCGCTGTCCTCGTCTACTTCGTCGTCCTCGTCCCGGGGCGGCTCGACGAGCGAGAGCGAGGCCGTACCGCCGCCGAAGAAGCGGCTGAAGTACTCGGTGAACGCCACGTTCACTTCCGCGAACGTCTGGTCGAAGCGCTCCCGGATCAGCTTGCGCAGGTCACGGATGGCGACGCGCAGCTCGCGCTCGGCGGCCTCCAGGTCGTCGACCTGCCCGGTCAGGTACTCGTGCCGCTCGCGCTCCTCACTGAGGTCCTCCAGCGCATCGACGTTGACCGCGCCGAGCGCCCGGATCTCACCGCGCAGCTCGCTTATGCGGTCGCGCAGCAACTCGGGGTCGACGTCGGCCGCTCCCCTGATCGGCGCGCCAACCGCGCTGCCGATCGGTTCGACGACCTCGTCGGCGGCCGGCACAGGCATCGGTCCGAACACCGGCTGCACGACGCCCTTGCCGCTGCCGTTTTCAGCCGCCTCGCCGTCGTCGTCGCTGCTGCCGTCTGCGACCGGCACAAGTCGCACCGTGCCGTCATCCGCCAGTTCGAGGCCCTCCTCGGCGAGCTGACGGTTGAGCGTCTCCAGGTAGGCGGCCCGCTCGCGCAGGTTACTGTCCGCCTGCAGCGTCGCGCGCTCGGCGGTGAGCAGGCGGCCCTGCAGTTCACCGCGCGAGGCGGCCAGCTCTCGGGAATGCTCGGTCGCCTCCGCGAGCGCCGCATGGGCCGGGCCGATCGCCTGCTGCGCGAGCGTGGCGGCGCTGCGGTTGTTCGCCACCTGCTCGCGGTGGCCTCGCAGCGAGAGCTCCAGATCCTGGATCTCGGTACGCGCCCTTTCCCGCTCTCGTCGCAGGTGCTCGGCGCGCTTCAGCGCCCGCGCCGCGACCTCCGTCTGCTGTTCCCGCGCCTCGCGGGCGGCGCGGCTGGCGCCTTCCGCTGCCGCGAGCTTGGCGACGGCCGCGGTGACCCGCTCTGCGGCGGCGTCACGCTCGTCGACGACGGCGTTCGAGCGATCCCGCAGCGCGGCGAGCGCACCCTCGACCTGCTCGATACCGCGTTCCGCCTCGTGCTCGGCCGCGGTCGCCGCTTCCAGTGCGGAACCGTCGGCGACGGCGGCCAGCATGCCGTGCACGACGCCCATCTCCCCGGCGAGTGCCGCTCGCCGGGTGCCCAGCTCGCCGGCCTGCTGGTCGTGCGAGCGTCGCAGTTCGTTCGTCTCGTCGACGCCGCTGCGTGAGCGGCCGACGGCGTCATGGGCCTCGGACAGCGTCCGTTCGGCGACACGCAGGCGTTCACCCGCCGTCTCCGCCGACCGCTCCGCCTCCGCGATCTGCCCGGGCAAGCCCTCCAACTCACCTTGCAGTGTGAATTGCTGGGGCGCCCCCTCTCCGCGGCCGCCGTAGTAGGCGCCGTCCGGCCGCAGCATGATGCCGTCGCGCGTCACCACCGAGCCGAGGCCGCGCTTCACCATCTGCCGCGCCGTATCGAGGTCGTCGACGACGATGGTGCGCCCGAGCAGCGTGTCAACCAGCGCGCGGTAGGGCTGCTCCGTGCGTACGAGCCGCGCCGCCACCCCGATCACGCCGCGTTCGTTGAAGAGGTTGAGCGGATAGTTATGCTCGATGCTCTCAAGCGGCAACACCGTGGCGGTGCCGGCGCTCTGCTCGCGCAGGTACTCGATCGCCGCGATCGCGTCGTCTTCGCGCTCGACGACGACGGCGAGGAAGCGCTCCGCCAGCGCGGCCTCGATGGCGTGCTCCAGCCCCTCCGGCACGGTGATCAGGCGGCTGACGGCGCCGACCACGCCGCTCAGGGGCTCGCGATCCTCCTCCGGCGCGCGGGCGGCGTGCAGCAGTGCCTGGGAGCCGCCGCGGCCGGCGCCGGCCTGCTCCGAGAGCTGCGTGAGCAGTTCGCGCCGTTCGCGCAGGTGGCGAATGTGGGCGTCGGCGGCGCGAACGGCGTCTCGCGTCTCGGTCAGCACGCCCAGCTGGCTCTCCAGCTCCGTCTCCGCGGCGTCCCGGCGCTGGCGAGCGCCGTCCGCCGCCGCCGTCAGCGCGCCGTCGCGGTTCTTGAGGTCGAGCGCCCGGCGGCCCAGCTCGCGCAGTTCGACGAGCAGCTCGTCGCGACGGGCGAGCGCGACGGCGCGCTGAGCCCCGATCTCGGAGCGGCGCCGTTCGTAGTCTTCGATGCGGCGCGCGGCGTCGGCCCGTTCCGCCTGCAGCCGCGTGCGGCGGGCCTCGGTCTCGGCAATCTGGCGCAGTGCGGCCCGGGCGCGACCGTCTACCGCCTGCATCTCCTGTTCCTCGCGGTCCAGTTCGCCTCGTGCCTGCTCGACGGTCAGTTCCAGCGCCGCCAGCCGTTCATCGGGATCGGCCGCGCCGTTCTCAGCGGGCCGGTCACCGCTCTCGCGGGTCTCGCTCACGCCGTCTGCCTCGTCTGCCGTGTCGGCAGCCGGCTGGTTCGTTGCATGACCGCTGGAGGCCAGTTCGCCATCGATGTCTTCGATACGGCGGGTCAGCAACTCCAGTCGCTGTTCGGTGAGCGCCACCTGCTGTTCCAGCCGCAGACCCTCCTCCGCCAGCCCGCGCTCCTCTGTCTGCAGCCTGTCGAGCGTCGCTCGCCGTTCGCCGACCGTCACCTCGAGCGTGGCGAGGCGGTCGTCGTGGGCCCCGAGGGCGCTCTCCGTGCTTGAGAAGGCCCGCGTCTCCTGGTCGTGGCGGGCGCGGGCGGCGACCAGCGCCTCGTTGGCGGAGCGCAGCTCCCGCTCGTAGTAGGCGCGCAGCGCCTCGTGGAGCTGTCGCTGCAGCTCGCGATGACGCTCGGCGCGCTTCGACTGCCGCTCCAGCTGGCGCAGCCGCGGCTCGACCTCGCGGATCAGCAGGCGCACGTGGCCGAGGTTGTCGCGTGTCTCGGTCAGCCGGCGCTCCGAGAGCTGCAGCCGTTGACGGTGGCCGCGCACATCGGCGGCTTCCTCGATCAGCCCGCGCCGCTCTTGCGGGCGCATCGCCAGCACCTCGTCGACGAGGCCCTGCGACATCATCGCGTAGGAGTTCTGGCCGACGTGGGCGCGGCGGAAGAGGTCGTGCACGTCCGCCAGCCGCACGCGTTGCCCATTGATCAGGTACTCATTCTCGCCGGAGCGGTGCGCGCGACGGGTAACCGAGACCTCGCGGTAGTCGATCGGCATCCAGCGTTCGCTGTTGTCGAGCGTGATCGTGACCTCGGCGGTACCGAGCTGGCGGCGCTGATCAGAGCCGGAGAAGATCACGTCTTCGGTCTTGCGCGCACGGATCTGACGCCCGGCCTGCTCGCCCAGCGCCCAGCGGATCGCATCGTGGATGTTCGATTTGCCGGAGCCGTTGGGGCCGACGACCACCGTGATGCCCGTGCCGAACTCGAACGTCTGGCGTTCCGCGAAGGCTTTGAAGCCCTGGACATCAAGCCGCCTCAGGTGCATCTAGGACTCCGCCGGTTCCGGGGTTGGCCCGGCGGCTGGCTCCGGGGCTAGTTCTGCCTCACGAAGCGCCTGCAGCGCCTGGCGTGCGGCGGCCTTCTCCGCCGTCTGCTTGCTCGGCCCCACTCCGCTGCCCAGCGTCTCGCTGCCGACGCGCACCTCGACGGTGAACCTTCGGGCATGTTCGGGCCCGGTCTCCTCGACGGTGACGTACTCCGGGCGGCCGCGGTCGCCCTGCGCAAGCTGCTGCAGCGCCCCCTTCGGGTTGACGACGGCCGGGTCGGCGTGCAGCCGCGCGAACTCCCCGCTCATGGTCTCGAGGATGAACTCGCGCGCGCCATCCACGCCGCGGTCGATCAGGATCGCGCCGATCAGCGCCTCGTAGACGCGCTCGAGATTGCGGGAGCGTTCGCGGCCCCCGGTGCCCTCCTCGCCGCGGCCGAGCCGCAGCGCGGCGCCGAGGTCGAGCGCGGTAGCGACGCCCGCCAGCGTGGTCCCCATCACCAGCTGCGAACGCCATTCGGTGAGGCGCCCTTCCTCCTCGTCCGGAAAGCTCTCGTACAGCGCTTCGGCGACGATGAAGCCCAGAGCGGCGTCGCCGAGGAATTCGAGGCGTTCATTGTTGCCGCCCGCCTCGTCCGGATGCTCGTTGGCGTACGAGGGGTGAGTGAGGGCCAGCAGCAGCAGCGACTCGTCCCGGAAGCAAACGCCGATGCGCTCCTGGAGCGCGAGCAGGTCGGGGGCGTCGGCGGTCAAGCGCTTACCTCTCGCATCGACGCGCCCCGTCCCGCGTACGATGTGCATCGCGGCCGGTCTCCGGCCGGAAATACAGATCGAGCCTAGAAAGCGGCACGGCCGAGTGTCAAGAATCGTTCACCTGCCTACTCACCCGAGCATCAATAGCATACGCGCCAGATTGTCGCCAGTGAGCACGGGCCTGCTGGACGCGGCAATCGAGGCCGCCGCTGCGCTTGGCATGCCGCTGTGGCTCGTCGGCGGGGCGGTGCGCGATGCCGCCGTGGGATTGCCCGTACGGAATGTTGACGTCTCTGTCGAAGGGGATGCCGCAGTGCTGGCGGAAGCCGTCGCCCGGCGCGTTTCCGGCGAGCTCTCGCGCTTTCCGCGCTTTGGCACCGCCACGGTTCAGCTCGGTGTTGAAGCGCCTGAAGCGCCCGAGGTGCTCGATGTGGCCTCCACGCGGATCGAACGCTACGCGCGATCGGCGGCGCTGCCGGCCGTCGAGCAGGGCGCGACGATCGAGCAGGACCTGGCGCGCCGCGACTTCTCCGTCAACGCCATCGCGCTCGCCGTCAGCGGCGTCCGCAGCGGCGAAATCGTCGACCCCTGCGAGGGGCTGGCCGATCTCGCGGCCGGCCGCCTGCGCGTGCTGCACGACCGCTCGTTCGTCGACGATCCGACGCGGCTGTGGCGGGCGGCGCGCTACTCGGCGCGGCTGGGGCTACGGCCGGACGCCGCGACGGCCACGCTGATCGCCCGCGATCGACACTTCCTGCGTCACGTCTCCGGGGTCCGCATCCGCGGGGAACTCGCGAGGACGGCGGCGGAGCGCCGCGTCGCCGCCACTCTCGGATTGCTCGATGGCTGGGGCGTGTTGGCGGCGAGTGCGCCCGGCCTCGCGCTCGCGCCGGCAACTGCACGCGCGCTGCGCCACCGGCCCGGGCCGCACGGCGCTGCGCTCCTGCTGGCGCTGTTGCTCGCCCCGCTGCCCGACCGGGCGCACGTGCTCCACCGGCTCTCGCCGACGCGCGATGAACGCCGCGCCGTCGAGCACGCCGTGCGCCTGTTGACCACACAGTCCGTCGATGTCGCCGTCCTTGAGCTGCTCGAGGGGATGGCGGCGGAGGGGCGGCGGGCCGCGCTCTGGCTCGACCCGGGGCGGCAGCGACCCTTGCAGCAGGCGCTCGCCCGCTGGGAGCGGGCACGCCCGCCGCTCGACGCGGCAGCGCTGCTGCGGCTCGGCGTCACCCCCGCAGTCGCGGTCGGAGAGTGGCTGCGACGGTTGCGCCGGGAACGCTACCTCGGCAACCTGAGCAGCGCCGCCACCGCGCGCCGTCTCGTGCGTGCCGCGCAGAGGCCGGACGGCGATTAGTCAGAGGAGCGAGCGGTGCCCGAGACAACTCCCCAGCGGGCCCAGCGGTGCAGCGTCTGCGGGCAGGACGAGCCGGACGCGACGCTGCTCGAAGTCTGCTTCTCCTGCAACGATCGCTTCCACCTCAACCCCCGCAACGATACCGACGGCATCGACCATGGCGACGCCTGGATCGGCCCCTCGCTCGGTGTGCACTTCTACTGCCAGACCTGCATCGACCAGAGCGATGCGGAGGAGCGCGCGGCGATGGCCGAGCCGGGCCAGCCTGCACCGCTCGCGCCGCCCCCGGGCATGCCCGTCCTGCCCCCGCGCGTGCCGGCCCCATCGCCGAGCACGTCCGCGCCGCCGACATCGGGCGCCTCGTCAGACCCGGCCGCTCCGCCGCCTCCGCCGCCCCGGCCCGAACGTCCCGCTCGACAGCGCCGCTACCGCCGCATCGACCAGTCGTGAGTTCGCGCCGCCGGCGGCGGCGCGCCGCCCCACCGCCCTCCGCCCCACCGTCGCCCGCCCGATGGTCGCGGCTGGCGACGGCCTCGCGCTGGTGGCTGCTCGCCGGGGGACTGTTGGCCGGCAGGCTCGCGGCCGGCCTGCCGGGCGCGGCAGCTCAGCTCTTCGACTTCGCGCTCGCGGCTGGCGTCGCCTTCCTGCTGGCACGCGCCTACCGCCGCTGGGCGCGTCGCCGACTCGGCGAGCGGGCCCGCCAGCGAGTTGCCCGCGGGCGGGATTAGCCGCCTCGACTGCCTGCCGGGGGCTACTTCCCCGGCGGCTCCGCCGATCGCAGGAACCACGACGCGCCATCGACGACGGGCGGCGTCACCGGCGAGTAGCCGGCCCGCAGCATGAAGTAGAGCCCGCGCCCGTTGCCGCGAGGCACCCGGCCGTAGAACGTCGCGACTCCCTCGCGCCGCAGCCACCGTTCCATCGCCAGCAGGGCGCGCGTGCCGTAGTCGTTGCCCCGCCGGTCGGGATCGATCGCGATCGCGTGCACCGTCGCCGCGCCCGGCCCGGGGACGCCGGCGGCGAACACCAATAGGCCGACGCGCTCGCCCACCGCACGCACGACCATGCAGGTCGCGTGCGGGGGCGCGGCCGGGATCGGCCCTTCGTAGCCGCGCTCGACGCCGTCGCGCAGCGCCCGCTCCAGCCCGGCGTCGAGCGCCCCGCTGAATGGCGCGAGCGTGACGCCACCGCCCCGAGCCCATGCCCCGCCCCAGCGTGGCGACTGCGCCGGCTGACCGTCACGCCAGGGCGTACTCACGCCAGCCAGCCGGCGACCGACTGCTCGACGGCGGAAGCCGGCAGCCGCCGCACCTCGCAGTCCGGCAGCGCGTCGATGAAGGCCTCCCCGTAATCTCGGTTGGCGAGGCGGCTGTCCAGCACGACGAAGACGCCGCGCTCGCTCGATCCCCTGATCAGGCGGCCGAAGCCCTGGCGGAAGCGCAGGATCGCCCGCGGCAGGGCGTACTCGCTGAAGGGGTCCTCGTACTGCTCGGCGCGCGCCGCGTAGACCGGGTCGATGGGCACGGGGAACGGCAGCCGCGCGACCACGATCTGCGAGAGCGCGTCGCCGCGCACGTCGACCCCTTCCCAGAACGCCGCGGTGCCCAGCAGCAGCGTGCGTGGCCGTTCGGCGAGGGAACGCAGCAGTCGCGCCGGGGAGCCGTCGACCCCCTGGGCCAGCAGCGTGATGCCGCTGGCCGCCAGCGGATCGCGCAGCGCGCCGGCGGCGGCCCGCAGCGCACTGCGCGAGGTGAAGAGCGCGAGTGTGCGTCCACTGGCGGCGTGGGCGGCGTCGGCGAGCGCGCGGTGCGCGGCGGCGGCGTAGCCGGGCGCGTTCGGCTGGGGCACGTCGTCGACCGCGATCGCCAGCACCGACCGCCGAAAGTCGAAGGGCGAGGGCACCTGCAGCGTGTCGGGCTCGATCAGCCCGAGCTGCGCCGTTGTGTAGTCGAAGGAGCCGGCCGCCGTCAGCGTCGCGCTGGTGGCGACGACGGAGTCGCAGCCGGCATACAGGTCGTCGATCAGACGCCCGGCCACCTCCAGCGGCGCGACGTTCATGCGTACGTCGCCCCGTTCGACCCGCATCCAGAGCACTTGCCGGGGATCGTCGCGCAGCGTGACGTCGACGAGCGTGTGCCGCGCCTCGTTCACGATCTCGGCATCGCGCCCGAGGTCGCCGCGCAGGCGGTCGAGGCCGGGCGCCGCCGATTCCGGCAGCGCCTCCACGATCTCGCGCGCCCCGCGCAGGCGCTCCTCGAGGTAGAGCAGGGTGACGTCGAGCTGCGTCGCGGCCTCCTCGACGTCCGCCCAGAGCGGCTGCGAGTGCCGGCCGGAGCCGAGCGCCAGCTCGCCGGCCGGCCCGCTGTCCGAGCGCGACTCCGACCGCTCCTCGGCGTAGTCGCGCAGCACGGCGGCGAGGGGCTCCAGTCGCTGGCCGGCGCTCGCCGCCGCCGCTGCGGCCGTGTCCGCGCTTGCCACCAGCCCAGCAGCCGGCGAGAGCGCCGCGGCGTCCGCGCTGGCCGCCGCGCGCAGCCGGCCCGCCGTACCGCCGGCGGAGGCGCCATCCTCGAGCATGGCGCCCAGCTCCCGCAGCGAGAGCGACGTGCCGTATTGCTCGGTGGCGACATCCTCCAGCCGGTGCGCCTCATCGATCACCAGGTGGCGGAACGGCGGCAGCGCCTGGCTCGCGCCGCCCGCCGCCGTCAGCAGCAGCGCGTGGTTCACGACCACCACGTGCGCGGCGGCTGCCCGCTGGCGGGCACGCACGACGAAGCAGGACCCATCGAGCACGTACGGGCACTGGCGGGAGAGGCAGTCGGTACCCTCAGCGGAGAGTTCGCCCCAGTGGGGACGGTCATCGGGCCGCATGTAGAGCTCGCCAGAGTCCCCGCTCTCGGTGAGCGGCAGCCAGGTGGCGATTCGCGAGAACAGCCGCGCCTGCGAGGCCGTCAGCTCCGCCTGTTCCGAGCGCGCCTCCGCCCAGCATTCGAGGCAGAGGTAGTTGCCGCGCCCCTTCAGCACGGCGGCGCGCACCGACCCGGCCGGCCGCCCCTCGTGCAGCTCCACCAGCGCCGCCGCGGCGGGGATGTCCTGGCCGGCAAGCTGTTCCTGGAGGTTGAGCGTGTGTGTCGAGATCAGCACGCGGTCGTCGTTGCGGCTGGCGTGCAGCAACGACGGCAGCAGATAGGCAAGCGATTTGCCGGTGCCGGTGCCGGCCTCGACCGTGAGGTGCGCTCGGTCCGCGGCGGCTCGCGCTACGGCCTGCCCCATCTGCACCTGCCCGGGCCGCGGCTCGAAGCCGGCGACCAGATCCGGCCGCTGTGCCACCGCGTTGAATAGCTCGCTGACCTCCTCCGGGGCGACCGGCTGCGGCACCTCCCGCGGCACCAGCGCAGGTGCGGGCGGCGGCGCTGACGCCAGCGTGAGCGAACCGGGCATGCCCGAGCTTCCCGAGGCCCCGCCCGTCCCTTCCGCCTCCTCCTCAGTTCGCTCGGACGCGACGGCGTCCGCGAAGACCATCGCCAGCGGCCAGCCCGCTCGCTCGGCGAAGGTGAGCAGGTCGATGCGGGTCGCCCGCGGCAGGCGGTCGAGCAGGGTCAGCAGCCGCAGGAAGACGTCGCGCGTCGTCTCGGCATCCGCCAGCGCCCGGTGCTGAGTCTCCGGCCCGACGCCGAGCAATTCCGCGAGCGAGCCGAGGTCCAGCCGCGTGGCCGTCGGCAGCAGCACGGAGCCGAGGTCGAGCGTGTCGAGCGGCGTCCCGCCCAGTTCGACGCCGGCGGCACGCAGGAATGTGAGGTCAAAGGGGATGCTCTGCCCGACCACCGGCCGGCCGCCGCAGAACGCGGCAAGCTCGGCGCCGACGGAGGTGATCGTCGCTGCGCCGCGCACGTCGGCGTCGCTGATGCCGGTCAACTCCTGCACGACGAACGGGATCGGCCGCCCGGGGTCGACCATCGAGTGGAACGACTCCGCCGTCGACGCCCCGCCCGAGCGGCTGAAGCGCGTCGCGCCGACCTCGGTAATGCGGTCGGAGGCAGGATCGAGACCGGTGGTCTCGAGATCGATGGCAACGAATTCGTCGGGCATGACGCCCGCCCTGCTAGCCGGGGAGCTATCCCTCGGAATCGGACCCTTCGGCCTGCGCCGCATCGAGACTGCCGGTCTCGAAGCGAACGACGCGGCCCGACCGCGATCGGTGGACTGCCTCG
>JASLOV010000077.1 GCA_030745285.1 Dehalococcoidia bacterium
GTTGTCACCGAGGGCGCGCCCGCGGGCGTCGCTGAACTCTTCGCCGACATCGAATCCTACCTGCCGGCCGACCGTGTCCGGGCGATCGAGGCCTCGTACGAGTTCGCGGAGCAATCGCACAGCGGCCAGGACCGAAAATCCGGGGATCCCTTCATCACGCACCCCGTCGCCGTCGCCCGGCTCGTCGGCGCGCTGCGCATGGACTCGCAGACCGTGCAGGCCGCGCTGCTGCACGACGTGATCGAGGACTGCGACGTCACCAGCACCGACCTGCGCCGGCGATTCGGGCCGGAGGTGGCGATGCTCGTCGAGGGTGCGACGAAGATCGGGCGCATCGGGCAGGATTCGTCCTCGGCGGACGCGGAGACGCTGCGCAAGATGTTCGTGGCGATGGCGGAGGACGTGCGCGTCGTGATCGTGAAGATCGCAGACCGTCTGCACAACATGCGGACGCTGCAGCACCTGGAGCCGCAGACGCAGCTTGAAAAGGCGCGCGAGACGATGGACATCTACGCGCCGCTCGCCGCCCGGCTCGGCATCTGGCAGTTCAAGTGGGAGTTGGAGGACCTCGCCTTCCGCTACCTTGAGCCCGAGCAGTACCGGCGGGTGGCCGATGTCGTCGCCTCGCGGCGGGGCGAGCGCGAGCGCTTCGTGCGGCGGGTGGAGAAGCAGCTGCGGGCAGCACTGGAGGCCGCGGACATCCAGGCCGATGTGACCGGGCGCGTGAAGCACCTCTATTCGATCCACGAAAAGATGAAGCGCTACCAGGCCGAAGGAATGTCGTTCGACCAGATCAACGACCTGCTGGCGTTGCGGGTGCTGGTCGATACCCCGGGCGACGCCTACAACACGCTGGGCGTCGTGCACCAGACCTGGCCGCCGATCCCGAACTCGTTCGACGACTACATCGCCAACCCGAAGGAGTCGATGTACCAGTCGCTGCACACGGCGGTGATGGGCCCCGGCGCGCACCCCTTCGAGATTCAGATCCGGACGCACGAGATGCACGAGGTGGCGGAGTACGGCGTGGCCGCCCACTGGCAGTACAAGGAAGAGCCCAGCCGCCGGGATCACCAGGACGAGGAGCGCATGGCCTGGCTGCGCCACCTGATCGAGTGGCAGCAGGAGTCCTCCGGCGCGGACGACTTCCTGGAATCCGTGAAGAGCGATGTCTTCCGCGACCAGGTCTTCGTCTACACGCCGGACGCAGAGGTGCGGGTCTTGCCCGCCGGGTCGACCCCGATCGACTTCGCGTATCGCATCCACACGGACCTCGGCCACCACTGCGCCGGCGCGAAGGTGAACGGCCGGCTGGTCGCGCTGTCGACGAAGCTGCAGAACGGCGATGTCGTCGAGATTCGCCGCGGACGGAAGTCGACCGGCCCCTCGCGCAACTGGCTGGTCGCCGACCTCGGCTACCTCGGATCGAGCCACTCGCGGCAGAAGGTTCGGCAATGGTTCCGGCGTCAGCAGCGGGGCGAGAACATCACCCGCGGCCAGGAGCTGCTGGAGCGCGAGCGGAAGCGGCTGGGCATCACGACGGTGCCCGTCGGTCTTCCCGGTGACCTCGGTTACGAGAACGCCGACGACATGCACGCCGCGATCGGCTACGGGGACGTCTCGCGGCAGCGCCTGACGCGGGTACTGGCTGAGGATGCGCCGCAGCCTGCACCGTCGCCGGCGGCGCCATCGACGGTGCAGGTCACCGGGGCGCCGGCCGTGAGGGTGCTGGGCACGACCGGCCTGCACGTCGTACTGGCGCGGTGCTGCGGCCCGCTGCCCGGGGATGAGCTGATGGGCTACGTGACGCGGGCGCGCGGGGTGACCGTGCACCGCAACGACTGTCGCAACGTCCGGGGCGTCGACGAGGTCGACCGCCTGGTGGAGTGTGACTGGGGCCCGGAGGGCGAGCTGTACACTGCGGCCGTGCAGGTGCACGCCTGGGACCGCGTTGGCCTGCTGCGCGACGTCAGCACGCTGGTGGCGGCCGAGCAGGTGAACATGGTGGCCGTCCGCACCGAGGAGCGGGACGACCGCACGACGACGCTGCACATCACGTTGGAGACCGAGGGGGGCGCACAGTTCGCCTCGCTGCTCGGGCGGCTGGAGTGGGTGCGAGGGGTGATTTCCGTCTCTCGCGCGGAAGGGTAGGGCGGGATGATCTACGAGCTACGGACGTACGAGGCGGCGCCGGGCAAGCTCGGCGCGCTTAACGCTCGCTTCCGTGACGTCACGCTCGCCTACTTCGAGCAATACGGCATCGAGGTGGTCGGTTTCTGGACCTACGCGCACGGCGGCTGGAGCGACCACCTAGTCTACATGCTGGCGTTCGAGGACATGGCCGACAAGGACGCGAAGTGGGCCGCTTTCGGTACCGACGAGGGCCGCCGCGAGGCCTTCGCCGAGTCTGAGAAGGACGGGGCGCTGATCTCGCGCATCCGCTCCGACATCATGCGCCCCACCAACTACTCACCGCTGCGGTAGGCGCCGCAGCCGCTCTCGCGCCACGGGCACCGTCCTAAACATTCAGTACTACGCTTGACATTCAGGGGCCAGGTTCACTAGCGTAGGTGCGTCAGCAATTACACACGTGTACCACGCCCGTGGTCATCAGGAGCTGCTGACAGTTGTGCCGGAGGCGATATGACGTGGTCTGAGCGAGTCGGGGATCTGGCGACCAACATCATCCTGGTGCTGGTCAATGCCATCCGCATCCTGACGTTGGCGATGCGGATCCTCGCTCGAATCCTCGACGGGCTCGTGACGAGCCTGGGCGAGCGCAGTGAGCAGGGATTGTCGCGCACCGGCGTGGCAACCGGAGCGGAGTGGCTCCAGCTACCGGCCCGGGTGGCGTGGGGCGTCGCGGCGGTCGCGCTGCGGGTGATCTCGATCGCAACGGTCTTCCTGCGCCAGGCGACCGAGGCGATCGACGAGTTCTTCCGCGTACTGGCGGAGGGCGAAGGCGCTCCCACTGGCGGCATCTAGGCCGGACGAGCCGTTCGCGGTTTCGACTGAGCGGGATTGGCTCCCGCGAGGGAGGCTGCGTTGGTCAGGCGGATTCTCAGGGCGCTGCAGCGCAGCGCCCTGACGTCACACCTGCGGGCGTTGCGAGCGCAGGCCGGTGCGGTGGGGTCGGATAGTGTGCTCCTGATGAGCGGGCTGTGGCGCATCGTCGCCGTCTCCTTCGACCGGTTCTTCGTGGCGCTTGAGTGCGACTGGCGTGGGCGGGCAGGCTCGCCACAGCCGGAACTCTCGCCCGCGGTCCGCTGGACATTCCGAGGCACGGCCCGGCTCACTTCGGCGAGCGCGCGGCTGGCGTCGTTCGTGCAACGCGCGACGTCCGCCCATGTTCGCCTCGCGACGCGGGTCGACGCTCGTGCCGCCCGGCTCGCCGCCCCCGTGGTCACTTCGGAGTGATGTAGCCACCAATCTTGGGGTAGCCTGCGGGGCATGATGCTTGCCAGCGTTCGCAGCGGAGCCCTGATCGGTATCGACGGTATTCCGGTCGATGTCGAGGTCGATATCGGCAGCGGTTTGCCTGCGTTCAACATCGTCGTATTGCCGGATGCCGCCGTGCAGGAAGCGCGCGAACGCGTGCTGAAGGTGGCGCGCACGGTCGCCGACCTCGCCGGCTCGGAGCCGATCGAGACCATCCACCTGGCGGAAGCGATCCAGTACCGCCGTCGAGGGCAGTTCTAGGGCGCAAAGCGTCGCTCCCGGGCGCTCTCGCTTCGCCGGGGCTCGACCGTTACCGTTCTCAGCCGGCGACCCTGCTAGCCTCGACCGATGGAAACCGCACTGGTCATCGCCGTGCTCTGCCTGGCCACGCTCGTGCATGGCACGCTTGGCTTTGGCACCGGGTTGGTGGCGATGCCGCTGCTGGCGCTGACGGTCGGCGTGCGCGACGCGACGGCGCTGGTGGCGTTCGTCATCCTCGGCACCACCATCATTATCCTCGGGCAGAGCTGGCGGGCGCTGCGCTGGCGTGCTGCGGTGCGGCTCGTGATCGGGTCGGTGGCGGGCATTCCGCTCGGCATCTTCGTGCTCACCAGCGCCCCGGCCGGCGCCGTGCAACGCGGACTGGGTGTCGTGCTGGTCGCGGTGGGCCTGTACAGCCTCGCCGCACCGCGCCTGTTCGAGGCGCGGCATGCCGCCTGGGCGTATGCCTGCGGATTCGTCGGTGGTCTGCTCGGGGGCGCCTACAACGCCAACGCCCCGCCGGTCGTGGTCTACGGCGCGCTGCGGCGCTGGCCTCCGGTGGTGTTCCGCGCGACGTTGCAGGCCTACTTCGTGCCGGCAGCACTGCTGATCTGGGCCGGTCACGGGGTCACCGGTCTCTGGACCCGCGAGATCGTCGGCTGGTACCTGCTGTACCTGCCGTTCGGGCTGATCGTGCTGGTAGTCGGCCAGCGCCTGAGCGCGAGGTTGCCGGAGGGCTCCTTCGACCGGGTGCTGTACGCGGCGATCGCCGTGCTGGGGGTGGTCCTGCTGTTCTGATCGCTGGTTGCCCGGGGCTGTCGCAGGTCTTGCAACTCTCCGACGCGCCGTCGACACTGCGGCCGTGGGGTCCTTGTTCCTTCCCTTCCGGCTTGACGTCAGCGAGCGCGCGATCGCCGATCTGCATCGCCGGCTCGATGCCACGCGCTGGCCGCAGATTCCCTTCGACACGGGCTGGTCGACCGGCACGAGCGCGGTCGTGCTGCGTGAGCTCGTGCGCTACTGGCGCTTCGACTTCGACTGGTTCGCCGTCCAGGAGCGGCTGAACCGCCTGCCACACGTCCACGGGCCGGTCGAGGGCGACGAGATGCATGCGGTGGTGCTGGCCGGGAGCGGCGAGGGCCGCATTCCGTTGCTGCTGATCCACGGCTGGCCGGGATCGTTCCTCGAGTTGATCGAAGCCGGGAAGCTGCTCTCCGAGGGCGTTGGCGAGGGTCCGGCCTTCGATGTGATCATTCCCTCGCTGCCCGGGTACGGGTTCTCCGCGCCGCCGGCCGAGGTGGGGATGCACCCGGGGAAGGTGGCGGAGCGCATGCATCTCCTGATGCAGGAACTCGGCTACGACGCCTACGGCGTGCAGGGTGGGGACTGGGGCGCGATCATCGGGACCCGGCTGGCGCGCCAGCAGCCGGATGCGGTGATCGGCCTGCACCTCAACTTCGGGGCCGGGGGCGTGCCACCGGCCGAGGGCGAGGAGCTGTCCACGGACGAGCAGGAGGCGCGCCAGCGGGCGCAGCGCTTCTCCGCGGAGGAGACCGGTTACCAGCGTATCCAGGGCACCCGCCCGCAGTCGCTCGGCTTCGCGATGAACGACTCGCCGGTGGGGCTGCTCGCCTGGATCCTCGAGAAGTTCTGGGCGTGGAGCGATCACGGCGATGACCTGTGGGAGAGTCTGGAACGCGACGACGTGCTGGCGAACGTCACGCTCTACTGGCTGACGGGAACCGCGCTCTCCGCGTCGCGCATCTACTACGAGTCGGCTCACGAGTCGCCACGGCTCGCGCCGGCGAAGGTCGAGACGCCGACCGGGTTTGCGCGCTTCCCGGCGGAGCCGTGGGCGGCGGCGCGCCCGGCGATCGAGCGGTCGTACAACCTCGTGCACTGGTCGGAGCTGCCGCACGGCGGCCACTTCGCGGCGCTGGAGCAGCCGCGACCGTTCGTGGAGGACGTTGCCGCCTTCTTCGCTTCGCTGCCGGGGTCGCCGGCTGGCTGATGAGCGTTGTTGCGCCGTATTCGGAGCGCTCCATACACTGACGCTACGCCCTCGTAGCTCAGTGGATAGAGCACTGGCCTCCGAAGCCAGGGGTCGCAGGTTCGAATCCTGCCGAGGGTACCAGCCGCCGCTTCCCAACACGCACACACGATGCACGACACGAGACCGCAGTCCGAGGGGTGCGATGAGCGACCGCAGACAACAACGCCGCCGCGAGCGGCAACGCCAGCACCGTCAGGGCCGTCGCCCGTCGGCGACGTACGAGTCGGCCAGCAAGATGCGCCTGCCGGGCATCATGGGCTGGTTCCAGAGCAACCCCCGCGTCTTCTACGTCGGCGGTATCGCGGTGATGCTCTTGAGCTTGGGTGCGGTCTTCCTGGGCTCGCAGGTGGGGACGCACAGTGCACCGCCCGTCCCGGAAGACGCCGCCACTCCGAGCAACCCCTCCGCAGCCGCCACGGCGACGCCGGCAGGCTCCCCGGCTGCAGGAGCGACTGAGGACGCGATCCAGCGTGTCTACGCCAGCGCCCCGCCGCTCAACGTCGACGTCTCGCACAACTACGAGGCGGTGATCCGCACGGAGAAGGGCGACATCAGAATCGAACTGCTGCCGAAGGAGGCCCCCGGCTACGTCAGCAACTTCATCTTCCTCGCCGAGAATCGCTTCTACGATGGGCTGACGTTCCATCGCGTGATCGAGGGCTTCATGGCGCAGGGTGGCGACCCCACCGCCCAGGGCTTCGGCGGCTCCGGCTACGTGCTGCCGGAGGAGAAGAACGAGCTGACGTTCGACGCCGGTATGCTCTCGATGGCGAAGGCGGGCGATAGCGTGAACGGCTCGCAATTCTTCATCACGCTGGAGGCCGCGCCGCATCTTAACGGCGCGTTCACCGTCTTCGGGCGCGTCACCGAGGGTCTCGATGTGGTGCGTGCGCTCACCAAGCGTGAGCCGGGCCAGGCCGATCAGCCGCCCGGCGACCGCATCCTCGGCATCGACGTGGTGGAGAGCACGCCCGCCGGCTCGAACTAGCCTCGCCTGCAGCGACCGGAGTCCGCACGCGGAAGCGGCTCTGCTCGCCCCCTGCTCGGAGGCCGGACCTGCAGGAGGCGGCGGCATGAGCCGGCGTCATCGGTCGAGACTGGCGGCCGCCAGTCGCTCAGCGAACAGCATCAGGCCGAAGGCCGGGGCGAAGAGTGTGAACGCGATCAGCGATGGGATCCACAGCGCTCCGAGCAACAGCAGCAGGCCGATTGCGAGCGACAGCGCCATCCCGACCACCGACGCGATGCGGGCAACGAGCACGTACGCGGGAAGTCCTTCAGGCATGAGGGAGGGGATGCTAGCAAGGGCGCTGCCGAGGCACAACGACGTCGAGCACGGGGATCCGCGTGAGGCCGGTCTACGTCGGAACCGGACCGATAACGACTTTGTGTGTGGCCGCCGCGGGTGCCGGTGCCGAGGATGAGCGGGCGGCGTTAGCGGAGGCAGAGCGCTACGCGCTGGCGATGGCCGTACAGCTGGGCGTGGATCCGGCTGCCCTGAATCTGGTTCGTCTGGAGGCCGCCCTCGGGGCGTTGGAGACATGAGCGGTCGGGCCTGAGGGGGCGATGGTCGGGGTGCGCAGATTCGAACTGCGGACCTCTGCGTCCCAAACGCAGCGCTCTGCCAGGCTGAGCTACACCCCGGTCGCTGTGTGCGACGCTAAGCGGCGCATTGCGGGCACGTCAATGCTTCACTGTGCTCGTACTGGCACAGCCCGCAGTGCCAGCGCTGGATGCCCGTCGCCACGCCGCGGGGGCGGGCATGGCTGTGCTCCGTCCGCAGCGGCTGGTCGCAGCGCGGGCAGCGCAGAGCGGCAAGGGCCATGCCCCGGCGGTCGGCGGCGGCCCAGCGCCACAGCGTCAGCGCCACGACCGCAGCGGCCAGCAGGCCGAGCGCCGGGGCGGCGTCGTTGAGGCCCCAGAGGCGCATCAGCCGTGTCGCGGTGACGAACCAGGCGGCGGAGGCGATGACGCCGAGCACCAGCCACGCGATCGATGGGTAGCGGACGGGCATCAGTCGCGACGGCGGGCGACGCCGACGATCTCCTGGAGCCGGCTCACTCCCTCCGCCTCGCACCAGGCGATGAGCTCGTCGAGGATGCGCCACGGCGCGCCCGGTTCGCGGAAGGTCGCGGTGCCGATCTGCACCGCGCTGGCGCCGGCCATGATGAATTCGACCGCATCATGGCCGGAACCGATGCCGCCGGAGGCGATTACCGGGATGTCCGTGACCGATGAGGCCAGGTAGACGTTGCGCAGCGCGATCGGCTTGATCGCCGGACCTGAGAGGCCGCCGAAGACGGTCGCGATCGTCGGCCGGCGCCTGTCGACGTCGATCGCCATTGCCGGCACCGTGTTGGCGACTGTCAGCGCGCCGGCGCCCGCCTCCGCGACGGCCTCCGCCACGGGGCGGATGTCGGAGACGCTGGGGGAGAGCTTGACGGAGAAGGGCAGGGAGCTGTTGCGCAGGATCTCTTCGACCACCGCGCGCGCCGGGCCAGGCTCCTGGCCGAACTCCAAGCCGCCGGCGTCGACGT
>JASLOV010000078.1 GCA_030745285.1 Dehalococcoidia bacterium
GTCTCGTTCGTCGACACCGGCATCGGCACGGGTGCGCTGCTGCTGACAGGGTCTTCGTAATGGCAGGGCCGGCGTGATGGCTGGATTACCGTTGCCGGTCCCGGACGAGGAGTCGGCGCCGTTCTGGGAGTACTGCCGCAACGGCGAGTTGCGTGTGCAGCGCTGCGGTCAGTGCGGCGCCTTCCGCCACCCGCCGCGGGCGATGTGCCGGGACTGCGGGTCGATGGAGTCGGAGTGGGCCGCCGTCAGCGGTCGCGGTACCGTCTACAGTTACGCGGTGACGCATCAGCCGGTTCACCCGGCGTTCGTGGACCTGGTGCCGCACGCCGCGGTGCTGATTGAACTGGAAGAGGGCGTGCGCCTGACGAGTAACGTCGTAGACTGCGCGCCTGACGAAATCGAGATCGGGATGGCCGTCGAGGTCGCCTTCGAGCAAGTGAACGAGGAGATCACGCTGCCGAAGTTTCGGCGCGTGTGAGGGTGTGAGGCGTGGCCTGCGGACCGTCCTTCGACGGGCTCAGGACGAGCGAGGCGAGACCAACGGAACGAGAAGACGAGCAGAACGAGAAGCAGCACACGCGCTCATGGTGAGCCTGTCGACCCATGACACTGTGCCGCCTGCACTGAAGGGGCTTACTACCCATGGCTGAGATTTCAGGCGCGCAGATCATTGCGCGCTCACTGAAGGAGCAAGGCGTTTCGGCGATGTACGGCGTCGTCGGCATCCCCGTGGGCGCCATCGCCGGGGCGGCGCAGGCCGAGGGTATCCGCTACGTGGGCATGCGGCACGAGATGCCGGCGACCTACGCGGCGCAGGCGACCTCGTACCTCACCGGGCGGCTCGGCGCTTCGCTCGTCGTCTCCGGACCGGGCGCGCTGAATGCCACTGCGGCGTTCGCCAACGCGTGGTCGAACCGCTGGCCGATGATCATGCTCGGCGGTGCGGGCGAGACCTCCCGCGCCGGCATGGGCGACTTCCAGGAGGCGGACCTGCTGACGCCGGTGCTGCCCTACGCGAAGTTCGCGAAGAGCGTGCAGTCGATCGAGCGCCTCCCGGTCTACGTCGCCGAAGCCGCCCGCAAGGCGCTGCACGGCACACCTGGCCCTTCCTTCCTCGACCTTCCCGGCGACATGATCTCGGGCAGTGTCGATGAAGACAGCGTGCAGTGGGTGCCGCGCGTCCCCGACGCGCCGCGACCGCCGGCCGACCCCGACTCCGTCGAGGCCGCGCTGGAGGCGCTGAAGAGCGCCGAGAGCCCGTTGTTAATCATCGGCAAGGGCGTCGCCTGGTCGCGCGCCGAAGAGGAAGCGCGCCGCTTCGTGGAGGCGACGGGGCTACCGTACATCGCGATGCCGATGGCGAAGGGCATCCTGCCCGACACCCACGACCAGGGCGCGGCGGCTGCGCGGTCGTACGTGCTCCAGAACGCCGACCTGATCTTCCTGATCGGTGCTCGCCTCAACTGGATGCTCCACTACGGCCTGCCGCCGCGCTTCCGCGAGGACGTGCGGGTGGTCCAGCTCGACATCAACAGTGAGGAGATCGGCGTCAACGTGCCGGCCGAGGTCGGCCTGGTCGGTGACGCCAAGGCCACGCTCGGGCAGCTGCTCGACGCGCTCGACGCCGATCCGTGGACCTTCCCCGACGACTCCGAGTGGACGCAGGCGGTGCGTGCGGAGTCGGCCCGCAACTCCGAGTCCGTGCAGGCGATGATGCAGGACGACGCGGTGCCGATGGGCTACTACCGGGCACTGCGTGAGATTCGTGACGCGCTGCCCGACGACGCCATCATCGTCGCCGAGGGCGCGAGCACGATGGACATCAGCCGCACCGTGCTCGACAACTTCCACCCGCGGCACCGTCTCGACGCCGGCAGCTTCGGCTCGATGGGGCTGGGCCACGGCTTCGCGATCGCGGCGCAGGTCTGCCACCCGGACAAGAAGGTGCTGGCCCTGCAGGGCGACGCCGCCTTCGGCTTTGCCGGGATGGAGGTCGAGGTGGCGGTGCGACACAAGCTGCCGATCACCTGGGTCGTCTTCGTGAACAACGGTATCGGCGGACAGGCCGTCGACCGCGACACCGCGATGAACATCCCCGGCGCCTTCGTGCCGGACGCGCGCTACGACAAGGTGATCGAGGCGTTCGGTGGCCACGGCTACCACGTCGAGACGCCGGAGGAGTACGCGGCGGCGCTGAAGGAGGCGGTGGCGAGCGACGAGACGAGCCTGATCAACGTCGCCCTCGACCCGGGCGCGCAGCGCAAGCCGCAGCAGTTCGGATGGCTCACCCGCTAGTCGCACCGCTGGAAGCACGAGTCCTGAACAGAAGGTGGCGGCCACGCCGCCCCCTTCTTCGTGCTTGCTCGCCCCTCGCCCCGCTACGCCTCGTCGACTTCATCGAGCCTTCGTTGCAGCGTGCCCGCGCCGGCGACGTCAGCGCTGAGCGCACGCACTCGGTCCGCCAGATCGCGGTCGGAGGTGATCACGATCAGGGTCTGCGGCTCATCGTCGCGCTCGACGACCTCGACGATGCGGTCGTCCGCGGCGTCCCGTCCCGGGCGTGTCGCGTAGAGCACGACAACCTCGCGGTCCCCGTCACCGTGCACACCCTCGGGCAGTTCCGGCGACGGGCGGCCGTCCAGCACCGCCGCTACCTCGTCGCCGGTCGCCGCCGCCAGCCGCTGGAGGCGTTTGATCAGGCGCAGCGCGGCGCCGTCGCGGTCGCGCCACCAGCCGGCCGGCCGGCTGCCGATCACGTTCATGGCGTCGACGATGATGCGGGCCATCGCGCTCACGGTAGCGGTTCGAGTCAACCCGGGCGGGCGGGTGCGGGGGG
>JASLOV010000079.1 GCA_030745285.1 Dehalococcoidia bacterium
CCTCAACATGGACACACAGACCACGATCAGCGGCGATGTCTCAGCCCTGGAGCGGGCGATGGAGCGGGCTCGCGAGCTGCAGGGCAAGGTGTTCAGGCTGAAGGTGAAGGTCTCCAGTCACACGCCCCTGCACGCCGCGCAGGCCGAGGCGTTCGCCGACGTGCTGCAGGATGTCGCATTCAAGAGCCCGAAACGTCCGATCATCTCGAACATCACTTCCCAGCCGCTGAGCACGGCAGAGGCGCTGCGGGACGAATTCGCTGCGCAACTGCGCTCGCCGGTGTACTGGGCGTCGAACGTGCAGGAGATGGCACGGCACGGTGTCGACACATTCGTGGAGGCGGGCCCCGGGCACGTGCTGGCGCGGCTCGTGCGGCGCATCTCGCGCAGCGCGACGGCCGTCTCACTGGCGGACGCGACGGAAGAGCCGATCCCGATCTCGATCCTGCCGGCCGGCGCGACGGCGTCTCCCGCGAGCGCGCAATAGCCGTGCAGCGTGTCGTCGTCACGGGGCTGGGGCTGCTCACGCCCCTCGGGAACGACGTCCCGACGACGTGGGACGGGTTGATCGCCGGCCGTTCCGGCATCGACCACATCACATCGTTCGATACGAGCGAGTACGAGTACCCCATCGCCGGAGAGTTGAAGGACTTCGAGCCGGAAGAGATCGTCGATCGCAAGATGTTGCGACGGATGGACCGTTCCTCCGTCCTGGCGCTGGCGGCGGCGCGGCAGGCGGTGGCCGACGCCTGCATCGACCTCGCGGACGAGGAGCCGGGCGAGGTCGGCGTGGTGATTGGCACCGGCATCGGCGGCGGTCATCTGATGATCGAGAACCAGCAGCTGTTGGAGGAGAAGGGCGCCCGGCGCGTCTCGCCGTTCCTGATCACCCAGATGCTGCCGGACACCGCGACCGGCCTGATCGCCATTGAACTGGGGGCGCGCGGGCCGAACATGGCGATCAGCGCCGCCTGCGCCACCGGCGCCGCCGCCGTCGGCGAGGCAGCGGAGATGGTGGCGCGAGGAGAAGCGCAAGTCGTGGTGACCGGTGGTTTCGAGGCGCCGGTGCGACCGATCTTCTTTGCTGGCTTCCAGGCGATGCGCGCGCTCGCGCAGCACGACGACCCGCAGAAGGCCGCCAGGCCGTTCGACCTCGAGCGCAACGGCTTTGTCGTGGCCGAGGGCGCGGCCGTGATGGTGATGGAGTCGCTCGAGCACGCGCAGGTGCGGGGAGCGCACATCTACGGCGAGTGGCACGGCTCGGCTTCCTCGAACGACGCGCTGGACATGGTGGCCGCCGCCGAGGACGGGCGCGGCATCGACATCGCCATCCGCAAGGCGCTGCGACGGGCCGAGCTGGGCACCGGCGACATCGCCTACATCAACGCTCACGGGCCTGGAACGCTGCTCGGCGACCGCGTCGAGGCGCAGGCGATCCGCAAGGTGTTCGGCGAAGACGCGGACGGCCTGATGGTCTCATCGACCAAGTCGATGATCGGCCACATGATGGGCGCGTCGGGCGCGGTGGAGGCGATGGTGGCGCTGCTGGCGTGCCAGCGCGGCATCGTGCCGCCGACGATCAACTACGAGCGCCCCGACCCCGACTGCGACATCGACTGCGTGCCGAACGAGGCGCGCGAGGCTGACATCCGCTACGCGATGAGCACGTCCGTCGGACTCGGCGGGCACAACTCGGCCATCGTCTTTGGCCGCTGGGAGGGGGAGTAGTGGAGGCAAGCCCGGACCACCGTGTGGTCGTCACCGGGATCGGGATGATGACCCCGGTCGGCCTCACGCGGGAGGCGACCTGGTCCGCGCTGCTGGCCGGCGAGAACGGCATCGGCCCGGTGACGTTGTGCGACACCAGCGACCTCGCCTCCAAGGTGGCGGGGGAGGTGACCGACTTCGACCCGCTGGATTACATGGACCGCAAGGAGGCGCGTCGTATCGACCGCTTCACGCAGCTCGCAGTCGCCGCTTCCGGCGAAGCGCTGGAGCACTCCGGGCTGGACATCTCCGTCGCGGCCGATGAGATCGGCGTGATGATCGGCTCTGGCATCGGCGGCATTCAGACGCTGGAGGAGCAGTTTCGCGTGCTGTTCGAGCGTGGCCCGGGGCGGATATCGCCGTTCCTGGTGCCGTCCTTCATCTCAGACATGGCGGCCGGGCAGGTCTCGATCCGCTACGGCGCGCGCGGCCCGAACTACAACACCGTCTCTGCCTGCGCCTCCGGTGCCGACGCTATCGGCACCGCCTTCGAAGCGGTGCGGCGCGGCGACGCCGTGGCGATGCTCTGCGGCGGCACGGAGGCGGGCGTGACGCGGATGGGGCTGGCCGCCTTCCACGCCTCGCGCGCACTCTCCACGAGCTACAACGATGAGCCGGAGCACGCCTCGCGCCCCTACGACGCGGGTCGCGACGGCTTCGTGCTGGCCGAGGGCGCCGCAACGCTGGTGATCGAGGAGCTGGGGTTCGCACAGGAACGCGGCGCGTCGATCATCGCGGAGGTGTTGGCGTACGGGCAGTCGGCCGACGCCTTCCACGTCACGCAGCCCTCCGAGAATGGCGAGGGCGCGGCGCGGGCGATGGAGGTGGTGCTCCGCCACGCCGGCATCGGCGCGAGCGAGGTCGACTACATCAACGCGCACGGCACCAGCACGCCGCTCAACGACAAGTTCGAGACGCTCTCGATCAAGCGCGTCTTCGGCGAGTCGGCGATCGGCGTGCCGATCTCCTCGACGAAATCGATGATTGGCCACACGCTCGGCGCCTGCGGCGGCATCGAGGCGGCGGCGACGGTGCTCTCGATCCGAGACCAGCGTGTGCATATGACCCGCAACCTCGTGGCGCCAGATCCAGATTGCGACCTTGATTACGTCCCCGAGGGCGCCCGGGAGATCGATGTGACGTACGCCATGTCGAACTCACTGGGGTTCGGCGGGCACAATAGCTCACTGATCTTCCGTCGCTTCGACGGATAGCGAGTCACAGAAGTTCCTCCCCACGCGGACGTCCCGGAATCGGGCGTCCGAGGAGCGGCAATGACGTCAACCACCGGCTCGGCGGTCTCCGTGCGCGTCGAGCAGGGGTCGGGCGGTCGCGTCTGGCGCATCTCGGAGCCGGCGGACACCGCCGCCTTCGAGGGCGCGCAGTGGCCGCCGCTGATCTCGCAGCTGCTCGCCCGGCGCGGCGTGGATGGGCTCGACCCGGCGCTGGCTCACTTCGCCGAGCCGCGAGAGCTGACCGACCCGGCGCTGATGCCGAACCTGGACGTCGCCGTCGATCGGCTTTCGCGCGCCTGCCGCGACGGCGAGACCGTCGCCGTGCTCGGCGACTTCGATGTCGACGGTATCACCTCGACGACCGTGCTGGTGGAGGGGTTGCGCGGGCTGGGCGCGAAGCCCCTGCCATACATCCCCCATCGTTTCAGCGAGGGCTACGGCCCGAACGTCGACGCTGTCCGTCAGCTGCACAGCGACGGCGCATCGCTGCTGGTGACCGCGGACTGCGGCACGTCGTCGGTGCGGGAGGTGGCGGAGGCGAACGAGCTGGGGATGGAGGTGATCGTGATCGACCACCACACCGTCCCGGATGAGCTGCCGGCCGCCTTCGCCGTTGTCAATCCGAAGCTGACCGGCTCTGAGTACGGATCGGAGCCGGCCGCGGTCGGCGTCGCCTACAAGGTGGTGCATGATTTGCACGACCGGCTCGGCGCCGAGTACGACCCACAGCCGCACCGCGCGCTTGTTGCGCTGGGCACCGTCTGCGACCTCGCGCCGATGCTGGCGGAGAACCGGGACCTAGTGCGGCTGGGGATGCGCTCGCTCGCTCGCTCGAAGCGCCCGGGCCTGCTGGCGCTGGCGGAAGCAGCCCACGCACAGCTGGACGAGGTCGACCCGGACATGTGCGGCTGGGTGCTGGGCCCGCGCATCAACGCGGCGGGTCGCATGGAGCACGGCCGCATCGCACTCGACCTGCTGCTGGCGCGGTCGGAGCAGGAGGCGAAGCCGCTGGCGGAGCAGCTGGAGCAGCTCAACCGCGAGCGACGCGAACAGACTGCGGCGGCCGTCGAACTGGCCGGCGAGCTGCTGGAGGGACGTGAGCCCGGTGCGCTGACGTTCGTCGCGTCCCCGGACATCTCGCAGGGGATCGTCGGACTCGTCGCCTCGCGACTCGTGGAGCAGCGTTACCGCCCGGCGATCGTGATGCAGATTGCCGGCGACGAAGGGCGGGCGTCGTGCCGCTCCGTCGACGGCTTCGACATCACCGCGTTGCTGCGACGTCACGGCGACTTGCTGCTGAAGTTCGGCGGCCACCGTGCCGCGGCGGGCTTCAGCATCGACGCCGCGCGGCTGGACGAGGTGCGGACCGCGCTGACCGCCGATGCGGCGGAGCAGCTCGACCTCGACTCGCTCGTCCCCTCAATCGAGATCGATGCGGAGCTGCCGCTGGCGGCGGTGAATGGCGAGCTGTTGCAGTGGCTGCTGAAGCTGGGACCGCACGGCATCGGCAACCCGACACCGCGCTTCCTCTCGCGAGGCGTGACCGTCGACGGCAGCAGGGCAGTTGGTGCGGACGGATCGCACCTGCAGTTTTCGTTGAAGGCCGGTCGGGTGACGTGGCGTGCGATCTCGTTCGGCAACGCCGAGTTTGCCGTCCCGGACGGGGAAGCGGCGGACATCGTCTTCACGTTCCGGCGCGACGAGCTGCGTGGCACGCTCCAACTGGAGGTGCTGGACCTGCGTCCGGCGGTCTAGGTAACCAATCGGGGCGCAGGTCGCGGGTTTGTCGTAGATTCGGGCTGCAGAGTACCATCCCGCCGACACGTCTCAGAATCCACGTGTGAGCGGTAGGGGTGAGGATGCAATCGTACACGTCTGACCAGCTGCGCAACGTCGTCTTGATCGGGCACGGCGGGTCGGGGAAGACGACGCTGGCGGAGGCGATGCTCTTTACCTCCGGTGCGATCTCCCGCATGGGTTCGATCGAAGCTCACAACACCGTCTCCGACTACGACGAGCTTGAGCACTCCCACTCGTACTCGATCTCGGCCTCGCTGCTCGCGGTCGAATGGGCGGGTCACCGCATCAACGTGATCGACGCGCCCGGGTACGCGGACTTCGTGGGCGAGGTGGTGGAGGGCTGCGCGGCCGCGGACGCGGCGATCATTACCGTCGACGCCGCCTCGGACGTGCAGGCAGGCACGGAGTCGGCCTGGGAACAGGCCAATGTGGCCGGGCTGCCGCGGATGTTCGTGATCGCCCGGCTCGACCGCGAGAACTCGGACTTCGACGCCGTACTGGCCGCGCTGCGCGAGCGCTTCGGCACGAAGGTGGTGCCGCTGGCCGTGCCGGACGAGAGCGCTGCCGGGTTCTCGGCCGTGGTCGACCTGCTTTCCGAGGCGCCGGAGTCCGCCGCCGACGCCCGCGAGATGCTCGTGGAGTCCGTGGCGGAGACCGACGACGACCTCCTGAACAAGTACCTCGAGGGCGAGGAGATCGGGCACGACGAGCTGGCCGCTGCGCTGGCTACGGCGGTCGCCTCCGGCGATGTCGTGCCGGTGTTCCCCGCGAGCGCGACTGGCGAGGTCGGCGTGAAGGAGCTGATGGACGATGTGGTCGGCCTGCTGCCGTCGCCACTCGGTCGCGAGCACGCGCTGGAAGATGGCAGCCTTACGACGGATGCTTCGGGCGCGGTCGTCGCGCAGGTCTTCAAGACGACCGCAGATCCGTTCGTCGGGCGGCTGACGTTCATGAAGGTGCTGAGGGGCACGCTGACCTCTGACCAGAATCCGTACAACGTGCAGCGCGCCGCGACCGAACGCCTGGGGCACCTCTTCCTCCACCGCGGCAAGGAGCAGATCGAGGTGACGGAGCTGGTGGCGGGCGATATCGGCGTCGCCGCGAAGCTCGCCGAGACGCTGACCGGCGACACCCTCGTGGCGACCGAGGCGGACGCCGTGACCGTGCCGCCGATCCCGCTGCCGGTGCCGACCTACCGCTCCACCCTTCATCCACGGACGAAGGCCGATGTCGACAAGCTCTCGCAGGCGCTGCAGCGGATCATGGAGCAGGACCCGACGATCCGGATGGACCGCGACCCGGATACCCACGAGATGGTGATGCGGACGATCGGCGACGCGCAGGTGAACATCGCCACCACGCGGCTGGAGCAGACGTACAGCGTCGCGGTGGATGCAGAACTGCCGCGCGTGCCGTACCGCGAGACGATCTCGACGATCGCGAAGAGCGAGTACAAGCACAAGAAGCAGACGGGCGGTCACGGCCAGTACGGTCACGTCGTGATCGAAATCGCGCCGCTCACCCGCGGCGATGGCGTCGAGTTCGAGCACAAGGTCGTCGGCGGCAACGTACCGCGTCAGTTCATCCCGGCCGTTCAGAAGGGCGTGAACGAGACGCTGCCGGACGGGCCGCTGGCGAACTCGCCGATCGTCGATGTGAAGGTGACGCTGCTCGACGGTTCCGCGCACTCGGTCGACTCGTCCGAGATGTCATTCAAGATCGCGACGGCGCAGGCGCTGAAGCAGGGCATCCTCGACGCGCGGCCGGTGCTGCTGGAGCCGGTGATGAACCTCAGCATCCGCGTCCCGTCCGACCACGTCGGGGACGTCATGGGCGACCTCAACACGCGGCGCGGCCAGGTCCACGGCGTGGAGCCGGACGGCATCTTCAGCAAGGTCGACGCGGAGGCGCCGCTGGCCGAGGTACAGCGCTACTCGACCGACCTGCGTGCGATCACGCAGGGCCGCGGCAGCTTCGCGATGGAGTTCGACCGTTACGTCGAGGTGCCCGGCAACGTGCAGGAGCAGGTACTCAAGCTGCTGGCGACGGCGGCCGAGGTCGAGGAGTAGCCCCTCCTCGGTCCATCTCGTCTCGGGCCATCTCGCGTCGGTCTGCTCAGTCGTCTCCGTCCCCGAGGCCGGGGCGGCCCCAGACGGTGCGGTAGTTCTTGCCGGTCAGTGCGCCCAGAATCTCGCGGCGTTCGAGCGCGTCAAGCTCCTCGAAGCAGTCGGCCGCGGTCTGGAGCGAGTCCTCACCGCCACACTCGCTCAGTCGCGCAGTGAGGCGGGCCCAGACGCCAGTCTGACGCAGCGATTCGATGCGAATCGTCCACGGAATCAGTGTGATCGACTCGGGGCGCGGGAGCTGCGGGCGCAGGCGACGCAGTGAGCGGAACCGCTCGCCGGCGTTCTGTACCATCTCGACCAGGCAGACAAGGGGCGCGACGTCGTCGGCCGTGCGTGTGTCGACGAGCAGCGTCTTGCGGAGCATCGGGAAGTAGAGCGAGACGACCTCGGCCTCTTCGACGTTCTTCTGTACGGCGTCGATATCGATCTCGAAGCCCGGCCCGCCGTCCAGCATGTTGTTCCTCGCCGCTCCGCCAACTGTCCGCCACCGCCCGTGGCCGTGATCGGACTACTCAGGCTGATCCGGCCGCGACCACCCGCAGGAACCGGTGTCTGCCCACCTTGATCTCGTCCCCCGCCTGCAACTCCGTGGCGAAATCATCGGTACGTGTGCCGTTGATGCTCACCGCTCCCTGTTTCACCAGCCGGCGCACCTCGCCGCCGCTGGCGGCAACGCCCGCGGCGACCAGCACGCGGTCCAGCCGCCGGCCGCTGTCCTCCGCGCCGTCCGAGGGGAGCACGAACTGCTCCATCTCGTCCGGTGTCTCGCTGCGCTGGATGGTCGATTCGAAGTAGCTCTGCGCCGCCTCCGCCTCGCCGTCCGGGTACATCGAGCGGGTGACTTCGAGCGCCAGGCGCTTCTTGGCGTCCATCGGCGGCATCTCGCCGGCGTCGACGGCGTCGAGGACGGCGCGGACCTCGCTCTCGTTCAGGTCGGTGAGCAGAGTGAAGTACTCGTCGAGCGCGCTGTCCGGGACGGACATCACCTTGCCGTACATGTCGTTCGGTACGTCGTTGACGGCGACGAAGTTGCCCAGCGACTTGCTCATCTTCTGCGTGCCGTCGGTGCCGACGAGCAGCGGCGTGGTGATCACCACCTGGGGGCGCTGGCCCGCCTCGCGCTGCAGCGTGCGGCCGGCCAGCAGGTTAAAGAGCTGGTCGGTGCCGCCGATCTGGACGTCGGTCTCCATCTCCACGGCGTCGTAGGCCTGCATCAGCGCGTACATGAACTCGCTGAGGTGGATCGCCTCATGACGCTGCCAGCGCAGCTGGAAGTTGTCGCGCTCCAGGAACTGGGCGACGGTGAACTTGGAGCTCAGGGCGATCACTTCCGCGAAGCTCAGCTTGCCCAGCCAGTCGGCGTTGTGAACGACCGTTGTGCGTTCCGGGTCGAGGATGCGGAAGGCTTGCGCCGCGTAGGTCTGAGAGTTCGCCGCGAGCTGATCGGGCGAGAGCATCGGCCGGGTCCTGTCCTTGTCGGAGGGGTCGCCGACGAGACCCGTGAAGTTGCCGATCAGGAACGTTACGTCATGGCCGAAGCTCTGGAACTGGCGCAGCTTGCGGAAGGTGATGGTGTGGCCGATGTGGAGGTCGACGTCGGTGGGATCGTAGCCGCAGTAGACCCGGAGCGGGCGGTCCTGCTCCAGCAGCTCGGCGAGTTCGCGCTCCATCGTCTGCCGCGTGCTGGCGTCTCCGAAGTCAGTGCCCCACATCAGCACCGATAGCTGCTCATCGACGGGGGCCATGCGACGGGCCGCCGGGGGGGTTGTGAGTGAGGTCATCCCGGGGTGCTCCCGCTGCCGCCCTCGCTGGCGAAGAAAGCTCGCGTGGCGTCGACATCGCGCCCGATCTGGGCGACGAGTTGGTCGATGCCGTCGAACTTGCGCTCGTCGCGCAGGCGTTCGAGCAGGGCGGCCGAGACGACGGTGCCGTAGAGGTCGCCCTCGAAGTCGAGCAGATAGGTTTCGACGAGCCGCACCTTGCCGTCGAAGGTCGGCTGGGTGCCTATGTTGGTGCAGGCCTGGAACTCGCGGCCGTCCTGCAGCGTGGCCCGCGTGACGTAGACGCCGTTCGGCGGCAGCGCCCGGTCCGGGCTGACGCCGAGGTTGAGCGTGGGGAAGCCGATGCTGCGGCCGCGCTCGTCGCCGTGGAGCACGGGGCCGCGCACGGTGTAGTTGCGGCCGAGCAGTTGCGCGACTTCCTCCATCTCGCCGGCGGCGAGGGCGTGGCGCACACGGGTGGACGAGATGCCGTTTGAACCCTCCGAAACCAGGGGGACGGCGATCACCTTGAAGCCCGCCCCCGCGCCGATCTCGCTCAGCCGCTCGACGGTGCCCTCGCGCCCGCGGCCGAGGGTGAAGTCTTCCCCGACCACGAGCAGTCGCATGTTGGCGTCTTCCGCCATGATACGCACGAAATCCCGTGCAGAGACTTGCGCCAACTCCGAGGTGAACTGGATCACCGAGACGAAGTCGACGCCGAGCTGGCTCAGCAGCTCCACTCGCTGCTCCAGCGATTCGAGGTACGAGAGTTCGATGTCGGGTCGCAGCACGGTGATGGGACTTGGGTGGAAGGTGATGATGCCGCCGCTCAGGCCGCGAGTGCGACCCTCTTCGAGCATCGTCCGCACCAGCGCTTCGTGGCCGCGGTGGACGCCGTCGAAGACGCCGATGGAGAGGGCGTGATCGCCGGGGGTGCTGCTGCGGCGCAGCTCTTCACGGACGAGGAGCACGAGGGCGGGATCCCTTCCGTGAGAACTCGCCCGGGCATCGGGCCGGGCGCCGGAACGTGTCCGACAGCCCGGATCGTAGCACCGGCCGGATCGGCCTCACAAACGCGATTCGCGCTCCGGAGTGCCCGCGAGGATCGCCGGTTGCAGCACTGGCCGTGACGCCGGCGGCTTCTTTGCTAAGAGTCATTGCGCAGAGTCATCGTGCAGAGTCATCGTCAGAAGTCATCGTCAGGAGTCATCGTCAGAAGTCATCGAACGCCTCGGTCTCCTCGGACGGGGCGGCTGCGCCTTCCAGGCGCACCAGCTCGATCTCGCCGAAGGCATCGGGCTGGCTGGCTTCCAGGAAGCGCAACTTGATCAGTTCGAGGACGGCCATGAAATCGACGATCACCTCCAGCCGAGTCTCCGCCCCGGCAATCAGACCGCGGAAGGGGAGGCGCGGCTCCCGCTCCAGCCGGGCGACGACTGAGGAAATGCGGTCCGCCAGCCGGATCGGCTCGCGCTCGACCTCCGCCAACTCTTCCTCCTCAGGCAGCCGCTCCAGCACTTCGCGGAAGAGGTCGACGAGGCCATCGAGCGTGACGTCGTCGAGGCCCGAGGGAAGCGGGACCTCCGGAGGCGCGGCCTCGCGGCGGTAGGCGGTGCGGTGCTGGTCTTCCAGGTCGCGCAGGTGTTCGGCGGCGCGGCGGTAGCGCCGGTACTCCTGGAGGGCGGCGACGAGGTCGCCCGCGGCATCCTCATCCTCGCCGTCGACCACGACGCCGCTGGGTGCGAGCAGCGCGCGCGACTTCAGCAGCAGCAGCCGCGCGCCCATCGCCACGAACTCGGCGAGGGCGGTGAGGTTGATCTGGTCGCCGGAGCGCAGGTGGGTCAGGTACTGCTCGGTCACCTGCAACACCGAGAGTTCGGTGATGTCGAGCTCCTGGCGCTCGATCAGGTGTAGCAGCAGGTCGAGCGGGCCCTCGAAGGCGGGGAGCTGGAGCATGAACCCCGCCTCGCCGTCGCCGTCCTGCTCGACCTCGTCGCCTTCCTCGGCCGTATCGGACGGGTCAGCGTCGTCAACGGAGTCGGCGTCATCGTCCGTGCGCGCGGCGGGTGTCTCTGCCGCCGGGTCGCCCGTCGGCTCGGGGGTCTCGTCGGGCCGGGGGGGCGCGGGGGCGTCGGCACCGTCGGCACCATCGCCGCTGGCTGTCACGGCCTGCGTCCCCGCCCCGGCCTAGCTCTGCGCCACCGCTTGCGGTCGCTCCGCAACCGGCCGGCCGACGGCGTCGCCGAGCGAGGACACCCCGTCCATCAACTGCTGGAAGTTGGCCGGTGTGAGCGACTGCGCACCGTCCGAGAGGGCGTGATCCGGGTTCGGATGTACCTCGATCATCAGGCCGTCCGCGCCGACGGCTATGCTGGCGAGCGACATCGGCTGCACGAGGTACCAGTGCCCGGTCCCGTGCGAAGGGTCGGAGATCACCGGCAGGTGGCTGAGCCGCTTCACGAGTGCGATGGCGTTGAGGTCCATGGTGTTGCGCGTGGCCGTCTCGAAGGTGCGGATACCGCGCTCGCAGAGCATCACGTTGGGATTGCCCTCCGAGAGGATGTACTCCGCGGCCAGCAGCCACTCCTCGATGGTGGCGCCCATGCCGCGCTTCAGCATCACGGCCTTGCCGGTCTTGCCCGCTTCCGAAAGCAGCACGAAGTTCTGCATATTGCGGGTACCGATCTGCAGCACGTCCGAGTACTGGGCGCAGGCGTCGACATCGCGCAGCGAGAGCAGTTCCGTGATCACCGGCATGCCGAGCTGGGAGCCGGCGGCCGCCAGCATCTTCAGCCCCTCAACGCCGAGTCCCTGGAAGGAGTAGGGCGAGCTGCGGGGCTTGAACGCGCCGCCGCGCAGGATGTGCGCCCCGGCCTTCTGCACGCCGCTGGCAGACTCCCAGAGCTGCTCTTCGGTCTCGATTGAACACGGGCCCGCCATCACGACAGGGCGTCCGCCGCCGACCTGCACGCCGTGCTGGAGCCCGATCACCGAGTCTTGCTCGTGCACTTCGCGGCTGGAAAGTTTGTAGGGCTTCGAGACGCGGAGCACTTCGTCCACCCCGTCCATCGTCGATAGCTCGTCGCGGAGCTCCGGGAAGACCTGGCCGAGCACCGCAATCACGCTGCGCTCGATTCCCGTGATCGCTTGCCCCTGCAGGTTCAGCTCCTTCAGGCGGTCGAAGACGGCGGTTCGTTCCGCGTCGGTATGGGATGTGGTCATGACGACAATCATTCTGTTGCCTCCGTAGCGTTGCCAGTCGCGAGGTCGGGGCGCAGTGCCCCGGCATCGCGCAGGTAGACGTGCGAGATTTCGTTCTGAGATCGGTCGCTGTTGACGTGCATGAGGATGCGAAGACATCGTGGCAGGCTGCCCGGCACGTTCATCTCGTGCAGACACTCAAGCGCGACGTGCGTGAAGCCCGCGTCCCGCGCCGCGACCGCCGGGAACTCGGCATCGAGGTCCGTGGTGGTCGAGAAGATGATCGAGGCGACGTTGTCGCGGTCGACCTCGTTGCGGGTCACGATTTCGTCGAGCAGTTCGCGCGCGGCGTCGAGGATGTCGTCGCGAGTATTGGCCGTGACGGTGGTTGCGCCGCGGATGCCGCGAATCAACATGGTGGCTGCGTCTCCGCCCTCGCAGTGCAGTCCCGCGTCCGGTCTCTGTTGAATGCTGAGTGGTTGTGGGTCAGGGGGTCAGGAGCCAAACGACGCGGCCGCGGACGTGCCACCGTATGCCGCCAGGCTCTGCGTATAGCAGTAGCGAGCGCCGTTGCGCTCCGCCGGGTGCAGGTGTGGCTCACGTCCCACGACCACTCATCTCCTCCACAAAGGCCCGGACCGCGCCCGGGCGCTGTTCGCGCGATGCGTTCGCGATGGTCTCGACGAACGCGCCCCCGATGACGGCTGCGTCCGCGTGCCGGCCAACCTCCTCGACGTGCTCACGCGCCGAGATGCCGAAGCCGACCGCCAGCGGAAGCTCCGTCTGCGCTCGCACTCGCTGCAGGAATGCGGGCAACTGGTCGGAGACCGCCGCGCGAGCACCGGTGACACCGGCGACGCTGACGCAGTAGATGAACCCGCTGCCATGTTCTGCGACGACGCCGATGCGTTCATCGGTCGAAGTCGGCGCCAGCAGGTACATCACGTGCAGGCCCGCGGCACGGGCCGCCGGTTCCAATTCGACCGCCTCTTCAGGCGGCAGATCGACGGGAATGAGCCCATCGACCCCGGCGGAAACGGCATCCTGCACGAACTTGCCCAGTCCATAGGCGAGCAAGGGGTTGAAGTATCCCATAACGAGTAAGGGGACGCGAACGTCGCGTCTCCGTAGCTCCCGCACCGCCGAAAAGAGGTCGGCGACCGAGAATCCGTTCTCCAACGACTGCTGGTACGCCCGCTGATTCGTGACGCCGTCGGCCAGCGGATCGCTGAATGGCATGCCGATTTCGAATGCGTCGGCGCCGGCGGCGACGGCGGTCTGCACGATTTCGACGGTGGCGTCCCGTTCCGGCCAGCCGCCGGGCACGAAGGGGATCAGCGCCAGGCGGCCCTCAGCGCGGGTGCGCTCGAACATTTCGTGCACGCGGTCATTCTGAGGGCTGGTCATGACTCGGCGGTGACGCTGAGCAGGAAGCTGACGGTGTTCACGCCGGCATGCGCGACGATCGATGTCCAGAGCGAGCCGCTGCGCTCGTTCGCCCAGGCGAAGAGCGCGCCGATGGCGGCGAACGGCATGATCACGCCGATGTTGGCGTGGAAGAGTCCGAAAGCGATCCCGCTCACCAGCAGCGACGTTCGCAGCCGCCAGTATCCGCGCAGCCCTCGGAACAGCAGCGCGCGAAAGAAGAGCTCCTCGGACAGCGGGGCCAGCGCCGTGACGCCGACGGCGAGCAGCACGAGCACGATGGCGCTGCTGCGCGCCTCCACGGGGAGGTCGTTGGACGCCTCGAAGAGGGAGACATTGACCCCGGCCGCCTCCAGCAGCAGCAGCAGGATGCCGTAGCTCATGATGATCCCGTACGCGCCGAACCACGCGATCAAGGCAGTGCGCCATCGTGGCGGGACGGTCAGCCCGAGGTCGGCCGGCCGCAGCCCTCGGCGGTAGGCGAGCCAGGCGACGCTGCCGGCGAGCAGCAGCTGGCAGGCGACGGTGGTGACCGCGAAGAAGGTGGGGCGCTCATCGCCGTTGGAATCGAGGCCGAAGGCGACGAAGGCGATGCTGAGCAGCACGAAGATCGCGACCAGTATGGCGAGGCCGAAGAGCATGTCTCGCACGCGCCAGAGCGGGCGAACATGCCTGTCCGAGGGGGCCGGGGAGAAGTCCGCGAACATGCGGCGAGCGTACTAGCAGTGTGACCCGAGCCGCTAGCGCACGGTGCCCCGAGCCGCCAGCGTGGCGTGCCGGACGAGAAGACCGCGGGAGCCCGTCATCGGGTTGGACTCCCGCGGTACTGATGGTCGCCTCGGGCGAACGCCAGAGTCACCCAGCGACGAAACCGAAGCGACCGTAGCAGAAATACGAACGTGATGCTTCACGTATACGTAAGCGTAATACGTAAGGCCGTTCGTATCTGCCGTCATGGAGAGACGAGCAACAGTGTTGACGGTCACATCGGCCCGCCGCCGGGTCGCTAGCCTGTCAGGCATGGCTCGTGTCCCGCCTGCTCGCACGGTCTCCGTCGTGATCCCGGCGCTCGCCGAGGAGCAGGCGATCGCCGGCGCGGTGCGCAACGCCTTCGCCGCTGGTGCGGACGAGGTGGTGGTGGCCGACGGCGGCTCGACGGACCGCACGATGGCCGAGGCGCGGTCGGCCGGGGCGACCGCGCCTCGGGGGCGCGGCACCCAGTTCAACGCGGGTGCCGCCGCGGCCAGCGGCGACGTGCTCTGCTTCCTCCACGCCGCCGTGCGCCTCGCCTTCGGCGGCATCGACGCGATCCGCACGGCGCTCGATGACCCGGCGGTGGCCGGCGGCAACTTCCACGTGCAATTCGGCGCAGCGCTCCATGGCCGCTTCCTGGCGGCCTTCTACCACGTGATCCGGCGGCTGGGCGTCTACTGCGGCGACTCTACGCTGTTCTGCTGTCGTGAAGCGTTCGAGTCGGTGGGCGGGTTCCCGCCGTTCCCGATCATGGAGGACCTGAAGTTCGTGAACCTGCTGCGCCATCGGGGGCGGATGGCCTACCTCGACAGCCGGGTCGCCGCATCGCCGCGGCGGTGGGAGCACGGCGGCATCCCACAGGTCTGGGCGTCATGGCTCGTCATCCAGTCGCTCTACTAGTGCGGCGTCTCGCCGTGGCGGCTGGCGACGCTGTATCGCCACATCCGGTAGGGCACGAGTGAATCCGAACAGCGCTGCGCCAGCCCCCGACGCCCCAGCCCTCCACGACCCAGCCCCCCGGGGGCCAGCGGTCGCGCTGATGTCGCGCGCGCCGAGGCCAGGCGCGACGAAGTCGCGGCTGGCGGAGGCGGTGGGTGCGGAGGCAGCCGCCACGCTGGCGGGAGCGTTCTTGCTCGATGCCGCCGAGGCGGTGCGTGCAGGTGACCGGATGGGGGACTGGCACGCGGCTCTGTTCATCGAGCCCGCCGCCGCGGTGGCGGAGGTGGCGGCGCTGACCGGCATCGAGGACGCCCGGCCGCAGGCGAGCGGCGACCTCGGGCAGCGCATGCTCGCGACCGTCGAGGAGCTGGCCGGCGATGGCTACGGACCGCTGGTGATCGTCGGCTCCGACATCCCCGCGATGCGCGCCCGACACATCGCGGATGCGCTGGCGGTACTTGCTGGACCCGATGGCAAAGATGTCGTGTTCGGGCCGGCCGAGGACGGCGGCTACTACCTGGTGGGCACGGGCCAACCGCAGCCCGAGCTGTTCGCGGCGGGCATCGAGTGGGGCGGCCCGGGCGTGCTGGCGGTCTCGGAGCGCCGGGGGCGCGAGGCCGGGCTCACGACGGCGCGCGTCGCCGTCGAACGCGACATCGACACCGTCGAGGACCTGGAGTGGTTGCGGGGGCAGCGTGGCCTGCCTCGGTGGACGGCGCGGGCGCTGAGCGAGATTGAGCTAGCGGGGACTTCGGTGACGTCGCCCTAGTCGAGCGCCCAGCGGTCCTTCCAGCTCTGCGGGATGTCGAGCCTGAGGCCGTAGAGGTAGCGGATCAGCTGGCCCTGGTGCTGAGTCTCGTGCTCCAGCAGGTCGAGCGCGTAGTCGCTTCGCGTGTCGTCGAGGTCCACGGCGCCGAGCACCTCGAGCACGCGCTCGCCCGAGGCGGCCAGCTTGCTGGCGACGGCGTCTCTGGCGTACCCGTCGAGTGAGCAGTCCCAGCCCTTCCACTCGCCGTGCTCGATCGCCTTCCCGAAGCTCTCCCGCGTGCCGACGACACACCAGAGCTGATTGCCGATCGGGCTCGAGGGCAGGTCGGGTAGCTTCTGTCCGAGCGCGTCAGCGGGCAGCCCGTCGATCAGGTCGTGGTAGAGCTCGAAGGCGCGGTCAAGGCGCTGTATGAGGCGATCAGACATCGTGGCCCCCCTCCAACGTTCCTAGAGTGTCACATCGAGCGCCTCGGCGACGGTCTCCATGTCTTTGTCGCCGCGGCCGCTGAGGTTGAGCAGCACGAGGTCGTCCGACTTGAGTTCCGGCAGCAGTTTCGCGAGGTGGACGATGGCGTGCGAGGACTCGAGGGCGGGGATGATGCCCTCCGTCTCGCACAATGCCTGGAAACCCTCGAGCGCCTCGGCGTCGGTGACGGTGACGTATTCGGCGCGGCCGCTCTCCTTCAGCCAGGAGTGCTCCGGGCCGACGCCGGGGTAATCGAGGCCGGCCGAGATCGAGTGGGCCTCCAGCACCTGGCCGCCCTCGTCCTGCAGCAGGTACGAGCGCGAGCCGTGCAGCACTCCGGGGCGGCCGGCGGCGAGGGGGGCAGCGTGCAGGCCGTCCATCCCTTCACCGGCGGCCTCCACGCCGATCAGGCGTACATCGTCGTCGATGAAGGGGTGGAAGAGCCCCATCGCATTCGAGCCGCCGCCGACGCAGGCGACCGCGATCGAGGGCAGGCGGCCGGCGGCTTCGAGGATCTGCTCGCGCGCCTCGACGCCGATCACGGCCTGGAACTCGCGCACCATCAGCGGGTACGGGTGGGGGCCGACGACGCTGCCGAGCAGGTAATGGGTGGTGTGGACGTTGGTCACCCAGTCGCGGATCGCCTCGTTGATGGCGTCCTTCAGCGTGCGCGAGCCGGACTCGACCGTGATGACCTCCGCGCCCAGCAGCTTCATGCGGAAGACGTTCAGCGCTTGCCGGCGCACGTCCTCTGCGCCCATGTAGACGACGCACTCCAGCCCGAGCAGCGCGCAGACGGTGGCGGTGGCGACGCCGTGCTGCCCGGCGCCGGTCTCCGCGACGATGCGCGGCTTGCCCATGCGCTTCGCGAGCAGTGCCTGGCCGAGGGCGGCGTTGATCTTGTGCGCCCCGGTGTGCGCCAAGTCTTCGCGCTTGAGGTAGACGGCGGGCGCGTTCGTGCCAGCGAAGCGCTCCGCCAGGCGGGGGACGGCGGTGATCGGGGTGGGGCGGCCGACGTAGTCGCGGAGCAGCGCGTCGAACTCGGCGTGGAAGGCGTCGTCGTCGCGGGCGCGCTCGAATTCGGCCTCGAGCTCGGAGAGCGCGGGCATCAGCGTCTCCGGCACGTACTTGCCGCCGAAGTCGCCGAAGCGGCCCCGTGCGTCGGGCAGTGCCTTGTCCGGTGTTGCAGTCATGGCCGTATCCCCGCTGTATCCGCTGTAGTGTCGGGCGGGGTGTCCGCCTGAGTGTCCGCAGCGCGCACGGTGTCGATGAACGCGCGCACGAGGTCGTGGTCCTTGCGGCCGTCGCGTTCCGTGCCGGAGGAGACATCGACGGCCCACGGCTGCACACGCTCGATGGCGTCGCCGACGTTGCCGGGGTTGAGGCCGCCGGCCAGCCAGGTGGGGACATGACGGGAGACCTCGCTTGCCACGTCCCAGTCGAAGGTCTTGCCGCTGCCGCCGCGGTACGGCCCGTGAGCGGCATCGAGCATTAGCGCAACCGCGAAACCGGCCTCGACGAACTCCATCGGGTCCGAGGGCGAGTCGAGCGGCGAGACGTGGACGACCTGGATCACCGAGCGGTTGATGAGCAGGCAGTCCTCCCACGTCTCGTCGCCCGAGAGTTGCACGAGGTCGACGCCGGCGCGCCCGGCGAGTTCGTTGACCTCGTCGATCGGCTGATCCGCGAAGACGCCGACCGTGAGCGGGCGGTGGTCCTCGAGGCGCGCCAGCAGCACCTGCGTCCCGTGTTCGAACCACTCGACGACGTCCTCGCGCACCCGGCCGTCGTGCGAGGTCATGTGGGGGATTGGACGCGACGTGGCCTCCGGCGGCCGCTCCAACGCGGCGACCATCGCCGCGGCGTCCTCGACGCTGACCCGGCGCGAGGACTCGGCGAAGATCATGCCGACGAAGTCCGCCCCCGCCTCGGCCGCTGCCAGCACGTCGTCCGGCGTGCGGTTGCCGCAGATCTTCACGCGGGTCACGACGACGGGCTCTCGGCCGGGGCCAGCATCAGCTCGTGGGCCTTCGCGGCGATGTCGACCGAGCCACTCTCCGAGCTGCCGCCGTGCGCCGGGCGCACCAGCGCCTCGCCGACCAGCACCGCATGCACACCTGCCTCGGCCATGCGCCGGGCGTCCTCGGCGCTGCGGACCGCCGACTCCGCGACCAGCACGGCGTTCGGCGGCGCGAGGGGGGCGAGCCGCTCGCTGGTGCCCAGATCCTCCGAGAAGTCGCGCAGGTCGCGATTGTTGACGCCGATCACGCGCGCTCCGATTGAGGCGGCGACCTCCATCTCGGCCTCGTCGTGCACCTCGATGAGCGCCTCGAGGTCGTGTTCGCGCGCGAGCGCCAGCAGATCGGCGAGGGCGGCCGGTTCGAGCAGCGCGACGATCAACAGCAGCGCGTCCGCGCCGGCGGCGCGCGCGGCGAGCACCTGGTATGGGTCGAAGATGAAGTCCTTGCGCAGCAGCGCCGGCCGGTCGGGCCCGTCCGAGCGCTCGACGGCGTCGCGGGCACGTTCGAGGTCGTCGAGGCTGCCCCGGAAGTGGTCGCGTTCGGTGAGCACGGAGACCGCGGCGGCCCCGGCCGAGGCGTAGGCGGACGCCTGCTCGGCGGCGTCGAGGCTGGCGTCGAAGACGCCCTTGCTGGGTGAGGCGCGTTTGATCTCGGCGACCAGGCGCAGGCGGGCGCCCTCGGGCGTCGCCCCACGGCCATGGCGCAGGCGTGCGGCGAAATCGACCGCTGGCGTGCGCACGGCGATGCGTTCGAGCAGTGCGCTCTGCGGCACCGCGCGCCGGTCCTCGTCCAGGCGGGCGCGGCAGCTCTTGACGATGGCGTCGAGCGCGGTGCCAGTCGTTCGCGTGCCCGTCGCGCGCGTGCCGGCCATCATCGGCCCCCGGTCCTACCCGGCCCTGCGCGTCGCTTCGACGAAGGCGGCGACGCGGGCGGCGGCATCGCCGTTCGCGACCAGGTCCTTCGCCTGGTCGACGCCCACGCGGACGGAAGAGGCGAGCCCGGTGACGTAGAGCCCTGCGCCAGCGTTGGCGAGGATGAGGTCGCGCACGGCGACCGGCCCCTCGCCGGCGAAGACCTGGCGCATGATCTCCGCGTTCCGCTCCGCGTCTCCGCCCTCGATCTCGTCGGGCGAGTGGCGGGAGAGGCCGATCTGTTCGGGCGTGAGGTTGCCCTCGGTCACCTCGGAGCCGCGCACCTCGAAGGTCGTCGTGGGGGCGCAGACGGAGATGTCATCGAGCCCGTCTTCGCCGGTGACGACGAGGGCGTGGCGGATACCGAGGTTCGCGAGCACCGCCGCCATCGTGCGCCCGAGTTCGGGCGTGGCGACGCCCATGACGTGGGAGTTGGCGCCGGCCGGATTGGTGAGCGGGCCGAGGATGTTGAAGATCGTGCGGATGCCGATCTGCGGCCGCAGCGGGCCGGCGAACTTCATCGCCGGGTGGAACGACTGCGCGAACATGAAGCCGATGCCGCAGCGGTCGATGCACGACGCCACCTGCTCAGGCGTGAGCGCGATCTCTGCGCCGAGCGCTTCGAGGAAGTCGGCCGAACCGGACTTCGAGGTCATCGCGCGGTTGCCGTGCTTGGCGACCTTCGCGCCGCCGGCGGCAGCGACGAAGGCGGCGGCCGTGGAGGCGTTGAAGATCTTGCGTGAGCCGCCGGTGCCGGCGGTGTCGAGCAGCGGGCGGGCCTCGATCTCGACGCGCAGGGCGTGCTCGCGCATCGCCTTCGCCATGCCCGTGATCTCCTCGACGGACTCGCCCTTCATGCGCAGCGCGGTGACGAAGGCGCCGAACTGCGCCTCGGTCACATCGGTCGCCTCACCGCCCATGATCTCGTGCATGACGGCCGTGGCCTCCTGCTCCGAGAGGTCGCGGCGCTCGTCGACGATGGCGATGATGGCTTCGCGGATCATCATGCCGTCCTAACCGGCGCTCGGCGCCGCGTGGGTGGTTGCGGCCGAGCCGGCGCGCAGGAAGTTGCGCAGCAGGTCGTGGCCGACCTCCGTCACGATCGATTCCGGGTGGAACTGCACGCCTTCGATCGGGAGGGTGCGGTGGCGGACGCCCATGATCACCCCGCTCTCGGCCCGGGCCGTGACCTCCAGCTCGGCAGGTACGGAGTCGGGTTCGATCGCCAGCGAATGATATCGAATCGCCTCGAACGGGTTCGGCAGCCCCTCGAACACGCCCGCGCCGTCGTGCGTCACGGCGGAGGTCTTGCCGTGCATGATCTCGCCGGCCGAGCCGACCGTGCCGCCGAAGGCGGCGCCGATGCACTGGTGCCCGAGGCAGACACCGAGCAGCGGCACCGCTCCCGCCGTCCGTTCGAGCGCCCGCACCAGATCCACTGAGATGCCGGCCTCGTTCGGGGTGCCGGGACCGGGCGAGATCACGACACGCTCCGGCGCCATCTGCAGGCAGTCCTCCACGCTCACCTCGTCGTTGCGGACGACCTCGACCGTCTCGCCGAGTTCCGCGAGGTACTGGTAGAGGTTGAACGTGAACGAGTCGTAGTTATCGATCAGCAGCAGCATGTGCGCCCCCGTCCCCCGGGCTCTCTGACCGCGACGAAGCCGCCTCGAACGAGGCGAGCTGGCCTGCGTGCTCGCGGTCGTGGCGGGCGATCTTGTCGAGGCGCTCGCCGACGGTGACGACGCCGCGTTCCGCGTGGTTGCCGTAGGCCGCGAGCTGGTCGGCGTCGAGCGTCGCCACCCACGCGCTCGTGCGGGCGCGCACCTCGTTCAGCTGCAACAGGGCGGAACCTTCCGACTCGGGCGGCCGGGTGCGGTGGTCGTCCTCCCACTGGCGCTCGTTGAAGCGGAGCCAGGTGTGGCCAGGCTGCTCCAGCATGCGACGGCTCTCGGCGGCGTAGTACGCCTCCACGGCGGCCACGTGCGCGATCACGTCGACCGGTGACCAGCCGCCCGGGCTGGACGGGAGCTCACGCGTGGCCTCGGCGGTTGCATCGAAGGCGGCGAACAGCTCGCGACGCGCGATCGCCAGTGAGGCGACCAGCGTCTCCGGATCGAAGGGAGCACCGTCGCCACCTCCATCGACGCCGGCAAGGGCCTCCTGCAACCACTGTGCCAGCTCCGGGATCAACGCCAGCGAGTCCTGCGCGCCGGGGAGCAGCCAGGCGGCATCCTGGAAGTGCTCGTCGGCGAAGCGCGGCTCGCCGTGCCAGCCGTCGCAGGAAAAGACATTGACGATGAAGCGGCCCCCGGCATCGCCGGAGAAGTAGATGGTGTCGTTGAACTCGACGGTACCGGGCTGCACATGCAGGCGTTCGCGCAGCAGCGCCTCGATCGCCCCCTCGGCGACCTCATCGTCGGCGAGCGGCTGCGCCGGCAACGACCAGAGCCCGGCGAAGTCGGGGTCGGACGGGGGGTGCTGGACCAGCAGCAACTGGCCGTCTTCGCGCAGCATCAGCGCCGCCGAGACGATCTGCGGGCCGGCCGGGCCTTCGAGGCCGCCGGGGGGCATGGCGGAGGAAGCCATCAGTAGCCAAGACTTCCGGAGGGGCCGCCGCCCTCGCCCTGTTCCGCGTCGTCGATGGCGGCGAGCATGCTGGCGGCCTTGTACTCGGTCTCCTTGAACTCCGCCTCCGGGTCGGAGTCGAAGACGATGCCGCCGCCTGCCTGGACGTGCGCCCAGCCGTCCTTCATCACCGCGGTGCGGATCGTGATCGCGGTCTCGACGTTGCCGGACATGTCGAAGAAGCCGACTGCGCCCGCGTACGGGCCGCGCTTGTCCGGCTCCAGCTCCGCGATGATCTCCATCGCCCGGATCTTGGGCGCGCCGGAGACAGTGCCGGCCGGGAAGGCCGAACGCAGCGCGTCGTAGGGGGTCATGCCCTCGCGCAACCTGCCCCGAACGTGGCTGACGAGGTGCATGACGTGCGAGTAGTACTCGATGTCGAACTGCTGGGTGACCTCGACGGTACCGGTGGCGGCGACGCGGCCGACGTCGTTGCGGCCGAGGTCCAGCAGCATGACGTGCTCCGCCAGCTCCTTCGGGTCGAGCCGCAGCTCCTCGGCCAGTTGCTCGTCCTCGACCGCCGTCTCGCCGCGGCGGCGGGTGCCTGCGATGGGATGCACCTGGATGGCGCCGTCCTCGATATCGACCAGCAGCTCCGGCGATGCGCCGACGATGCAGGTATCATCGAACTTCAGGTAGTACATGTACGGCGAGGGATTGATTGCTCGCAGCGAGCGGTAGACCTCGAACGGGTGCGCGCCTGTCTGGCGGGAGAAGCGCTGTGAGAGCACGACCTGGATGACATCGCCATCGATCACGTACTGGCGGCAGCGCTCGACCGCCTCCAGGTACTCGTCATGGTCCCAGTTCGACTGCGCCGGCTGGTTGGAGGGGCCATCGAATGGCACGTAAGGCAGCGCCGCCAGCGGGCGTTCCAGGCGCTGCACGAGCTGGTCGATCTTCCAGCGTGCCTGCTCGTACGAGGCGGTGACGTCGCCGTCGAGGCGGACGTGGGAGACGACCTTGATGGAGTGCAGCAGGTGGTCGAAGACCAGCAGTGTGTCCGAGAACATCAGCCACGACTGCGGTACGGTCAGAGCGTCAGGCTCAGGAGACGGCAGCCGTTCGAAGTGGCCGGAAACCTCGTAGCTGAGGTAGCCGACGGCGCCGCCGTGGAATCTCGGCAGGCCGGGCACGTTGACGACCTTGAAACGCGCAAGCTCGTCCTCGACTTCGCGCAGCGGGTCGCCCGCCTCATTCTCGCAGGCCAGCACGCGGTAGGGTTCCGTGCCGATGAAGGAGTAGCGCCCGACGCGCTCGCCGCCCTCGACGGACTCGAGCAGGAACGAGTAGTCACCGCGGGCGACCTTGAGGAAGGCGGAGACCGGCGTCTCGAGGTCCGCGCGCACCTCGCGGTAGACGGGCACAACGTTGCCGCCGGTCATCTTCTGGACTTCCGCCAGCGGCGGGACGAGTGCGCCGGTGGTCATCTCGGCCTCCCGCAGGCGCCGCTGTCCTCGCCATCGCTCGGGTGCAGGGCCAGCCACCACGCACGCGAGGCACGAAGGCAGCAGGGGGCGCTCCGGTGCGATGCGGTGGTGGTGGTCATGGTCGGTTCCTCTCCGGTCTGTTCAGTGTGCCCCTGTGCGGCCTTGACTGGTGACCACTGGTGATCGAGTGGCAAACAAAAGGACCATCGCCGACGGGGCGATGGTCCTCGCGGTGCCACCCGTATTCTTCCTCCCCCTCGGACAACCGAGCGGAAAGAACTTGTGCGGGACACGGCCCCCTCCGATGACGGGACGATGTCCTGGGCCTGGATAACGGCGCCCGCACCGTCGACGCCTACTGTCCTCCGCGGAGGGGTTCGGGCCGAGACTCCCGGGTCCATTCGACCGCTGCTGACGGGCGTCGGGTTTCCAGATACCCCCGACTCTCTGAGCCCCGCGTGCGGTGTACTACTCCCGGTCGACGTCACTATTCACGCAGTGATAGCGCAGCAGGCT
>JASLOV010000080.1 GCA_030745285.1 Dehalococcoidia bacterium
AACGTCGACGAGTTCGTGCCGCTGGAGCCGGGCACGGTCAGCATCTACGCCTGCGGCGTCACCCCCTACGCCTCCGCCCACGTCGGCCACGCCATGTCGGCCACCGTCTACGACGTGCTGGTGCGGTACCTCCGCTGGCCCGGCAACCCGCAGGGCGGCTACACCGTCACCTACGTCACGAACTACACGGACGTGGACGACAAGCTGATCGAGCGCGGCCACGAACTCGGCCGCGACCCGCTCGAGCTGGCGCAGGAGAACATCGACCGCTGGGAGCGCGAGCAGCACGCGCTCAACCTGCTGGAGCCGAACCGCCGGCCCCGGGTCACCGAGGAGATGGACACCATCGTCGCCCTGATCGAGCGCATCATCGACGCCGGGCACGCCTACTCAACGGCGGAGGGCAACGTCTACTTCCGCGTCCGCTCCAAGGAGGGCTACGGCAAGCTCTCCCATCGTGACGTCGACCAGCTCCAGAGCGGCACCCGCTTCGAGCCCGGCGACGACAAGGAGTTCGCGCTCGACTTCGCGCTCTGGAAGGCCGCCAAGCCGGGAGAGCCCTCGTGGCCGTCCCCCTGGAGCGACGGGCGGCCCGGCTGGCACATCGAATGCTCCGCCATGGCGCAGCGCTACCTGGGCGACGCCTTCGACATCCACGGCGGCGGGCTCGACCTCGTCTTCCCCCACCACGAGAACGAGATCGCGCAGTCGGAGGCGGCCGGCACCGAGTTCGCCCGCATCTGGATGCACAACGGCCTCGTCCAGCTGGCCGGCGAGAAGATGGCCAAGTCCGTCGGCAACGTCACCACGGTCGAGGAGGCGCTAGCCGACTGGCGGCCGGACGCGCTGCGGCTCGCCATCCTCGGCAGCCACTACCACGCCCCGACCACCCTCAGCGACGACGTGCTCTCCGCCGCCGACGCCGCCGTCGAACGGCTCAGCAACGCGCTGCGCGAGGCGTCGCCCGGGGACGGCCCCTTGCTCGATTCTTCCGCCGAGCGTCAGCGCTTCGTCGAGGCGATGGACGATGACATGAACACGCCACAGGCGCTGGCCGCGATGTTCGACCTGGCACGGGCGATCAACCGCGCACGCGACGACGGCGGCGCCGTCTCGGACGCACAGGCCACCCTGCACGAGCTCGGCGACGTGCTTGGCCTCCGTCTGGATGAGGCGGCCGCGGTCGAACTCGACGCCGCCGCGCTCTCTAAGCTCGCCGGCCAGTTCGGGGTCACCTGCGCCGGCACGGACATCGACCCCACCGTCGAGGCCCTGCTCGCACACCGCGAAGAAGCCCGCGCCAGCCGCGACTTCGCGCTCGCTGACCGCATCAGGGACGCCCTCGCCGAAGCCGGTGTCGAGATCGAAGACACCGCCGCTGGACCGCGCTGGACCGCGCGCGGGTAGGGCGGCCCGGTTGAACGCGAACCCGTTGCCCGCGTCAGGGGGCAGGCCTATACTCGATGTGTCGCCTGCTCGACTTGACAGTTGGGGGGCGATGTTTGCTGTCAGGTGGCAATTGGTGGCGTCGCGCCCGAGTGGCGCAATGGTAGCGCAGCCGATTTGTAATCGGCAGGTTAGTGGGTTCGAATCCCCTCTCGGGCTCCATCACGTGAGCCACCAGAGCCTTCAGACTCCGGCAGGGGTGGGAGAGTGGTTAATTCCAGCGGACTGTAAATCCGCCGCCTAACGGCTACGCAGGTTCGAATCCTGCCCCCTGCACCACTCACCGGACGGGACAGGCCACCAGACGGACGAGGACCAAAGAATCGAGCAGGCCCTGATAGCTCAGTCGGTAGAGCGCGTTCTTGGTAAGAACGAGGTCAGCGGTTCAAATCCGCTTCAGGGCTCCACTCTGAACTCTCGGATCGGGCGACAGGCGAGACGGCTACAGTCGATAGGATTGCAGGCACAGCTGCAGGAGTGCGCAGGACGGCGGCGGATGGCCCGCAGCCGCAATTCGTAGGAGCGAGCGATGGCACGGGAGAAGTTTGAGCGGACGAAGCCGCACGCGAACGTGGGAACGATTGGTCACGTCGACCACGGCAAGACCACGCTCACGGCGGCGATGACGAAGGTGCTGGGGATGAAAGGCTATGCCGACTTCCGCCCCTTCGAATCGATCGACAACGCCCCGGAAGAGAAGGCCCGCGGCATCACGATCGCGATCCAGCACGTGGAGTACGAGACCGACAACCGCCACTACGCCCACGTCGACTGCCCCGGCCACGCCGACTACATCAAGAACATGATCACCGGCGCAGCGCAGATGGACGGCGCGATCCTCGTCGTCGCCGCCCCGGACGGGCCGATGCCGCAGACGCGCGAACACCTGCTGCTGGCACGCCAGGTGCAGGTCCCCTCGATCGTCGTCTTCCTGAACAAGACCGACATGATGGACGACGAAGAGCTGCTGGAACTCGTCGAGCTAGAGCTGCGCGAGCTGCTCACCGACAACGAGTTCCCCGGCGACGACGTCCCGATCATTCGCGGCAGCGCCCTGGCCGCGCTGGAATCCACCTCCGAAGATCCCACAGCACCCGAGTACGAGTGCATCTGGGAGCTGATGAAGGCCGTCGACGAATACATCCCCCAGCCGGCCCGTGCCAGGGACGAGCCCTTCCTGATGCCGATCGAAGACGTCTTCTCCATCAAGGGTCGCGGCACCGTCGTCACCGGACGCATCGAGCGCGGCGAGGTGAAGGTCAACGAAGAGGTCGAGATCGTCGGCATCAAGGACACCGAGTCCGTCACCGTCACCGGCGTGGAGATGTTCAAGAAGCTGCTGGACGCAGGGGAAGCGGGCGACAACGTCGGCTGTTTGCTGCGCGGCAAGGAGCGAGACGAGGTCGAACGCGGCCAGGTGCTGGCGAAGCCCGGGTCGATCACCCCGCACCGCAAGTTCCGGGGCGAGGTCTACGTACTCTCCAAGGACGAGGGCGGGCGGCACACGCCCTTCTTCAACGGCTACCGGCCGCAGTTCTACGTGCGCACCACCGACGTCACCGGGGTGGTGACGCTGGACGAGGGCACGGAGATGGTGATGCCGGGCGACAACGTCACGATCAACATCGAACTGATCACCCCCGTCGCCGTCGAAGACGGTCTGCGCTTCGCCATCCGCGAGGGCGGCCGCACCGTCGGCGCCGGCGTCGTCACGGGCATCTCCGAGTAAC
>JASLOV010000081.1 GCA_030745285.1 Dehalococcoidia bacterium
CTGCTCTCCACCGTGCCCGTCGCGGCGGCGGCGATGGGCTCCGTGGCCGGGCGCGGTGCGGCGCAGGCGATCACGACGCACTTCACGGTCATGATCCGGGGGCAGTCGCAGCTCTTCGCCGCCGGCCCGCCCGTCGTGCAGCGCGGGTTGGGACTGACGATCGACCGCGAGGACCTGGGCGGCTCACACATCCACGTGCACGGCAGCGGCGCCGTCGACAACGAGGCCGACGACGAGGCCGACGCCTTCCGCCAGATCGCTCGCTTCCTCTGCTACCTGCCCGACAACGTCTGGCAGTTGCCGCCGGTCACGCCCTGCGATGACCCGGTCGACCGGCGCGACGAGGAGCTGCTCTCGTTGATCCCGCGCGACCGCCGTCAGCCGCACGACGTGCGCCGGATGCTGGCCGCGATCCTCGACCGCGACAGCATCTTTGAGATGCGCCGCTACTTCGGGCCCGGGCTAGTCACCTGCTTCGGGCGGTTGGACGGCCGTCCGGTGGGGGTGATCGCGAACGACCCGATGTACGCCGGCGGCGCCCTGGACGGCGACGGGGCCGACAAGATGACGAAGTTTGTCGATCTTTGCGACACCTTCAACATGCCGATCGTGAACTTCGTCGATCAGCCCGGCTTCATGCTCGGCGTGGCGGCGGAGCGGTCGGGATCGCTGAAGCGCGGCGTGCGCGCCTTCGTGGCGGTCAACCAGGCGGTGGTGCCGTGGGCGTCGGTGCTCGTGCATCGTGCCTTCGGCATGGCCGGCGCGGCTCACCAGAATCACACGCGCTGGAACTACCGTGTCGCCTGGCCCTCCGGCGAGTGGGGCTCGCTGCCGATCGAGGGGGGTGTCATGGCCGCCTACCGTCGCCAGATCGAGGGGGCCGACGACCCGGAGGCTTTCCGCGAGGAGATCGAGCAGCGCCTCACCGCCCTCGGCTCGCCGTTCCGCACCGCCGAAGCCTTTAACATCGAGGAGATCATCGACCCACGCGACACCCGCCCGCTGCTCTGCGAGTGGCTGGAGCTGGCGTATCAGTCGCTCAAGACAATCGCCGGCCCGAAGGCGCGCGGCATGCGCCCCTAGGGGGGCTCCTAGAAGACCGCCAGCGGATTGACCGGCGAAGCCGTGCCGCGCTCCAAGCGGAGTGGCGAGAGGAAGAACGCAAACGCGTATCGCTTCCGTTCACGACAGGCCGCGGTCAACCGGTCGAGCCCCATGTTGTCGATGATGTGAACGCCGAGGTGCGCGATCGCGACTTCGTGGATCGGCTGGATCGAGCCCTCGACGCCACTCGGCATGACGTCGGAGACGCCGTCGCAGCCCAGCACCGCGACCCCGCGCTCCTTCAGCCACGGCAGGCACGCGGCGTAGAGCCCGGCCAGCCCCAGCTGGCGGGAATCCCATGTGCCTTCCGCGGCCCGCTTCGCATCGCGCCCGGTGCCGATCAGCAGGATGTCGCCGGAGCCGACGGTAACGCCCTGGCGCTCTTCCGCCGCGTCCAGGTCTTCCGGCTGGATCGGCGTACCCGGCTCGAGCCAGTCGACGCCCTTCAGGCCCGGGATGTCGAGCAGCACACCGCGCCCGACGATGCCGTCCCGGCCGGACATGATGCTGTTCTTCATCGCGCCGTCGCTGCGCACCTCGGACTGGTCGAAGCCGTTGTACATCTTGCCGTTGGAGAAGACGTGACAGAGCGCATCGAGGTGCGTCGTCGCCATGCCATGCGGCGCGATCGCGAAGTAGTCGGCCGAGAACGAGAGCCCTTCGCGCGAGGCGGCATCGCCGCCTCGCAGCACGTGGTGCTCGACCGGGCGGAAGTTGTCAGGCGCCGGCAGTACCGGCAGCGGCAGCGCGCAGCTCACGACGGACGAGTCCTGGATCAGCGCCAGCGCGGCGGCTCGCGTCTCGTCGGTCATGAGGTTGAGCGCCCCGCGCTCGTCCTCCGCGCCCCAGCGGCCCCAGTTGCGGAGCTCCTCCGCCATACTGTCGACGTCCGCCTTCGTCATGCCCTTGGCCATGCCGTTCCTCCCGGTTGCGGTCTCTCCGCTACTGCGCTGCTGCTGCCGGCTGGCTACAAACGCGGTCACTATATCGCGGTCGATGCCCTTCCCGGACCCTCGATACCCATCGCGGCGCCGTGCAGCCGCCCGTTTGGAATGAAGCGAGGACGCGGCGTAAGCTGCCGTCGATGTAGGAAAGGACGAGCGCGTGGGACCTCTACAGGGCATTCGAATCGTTGAGTTCGCGGGGATCGGGCCGGGACCCTTCTGCGGCATGATGCTGTCTGACATGGGGGCCGACCTGGTCCGCATCGACCGCGCCGACCGCGTGCGCGAAGACATCCCCGACCAGCCATCCGGCGACCTGCTGGCACGGGGCCGCCGCTCGATCGGGCTCGACCTCAAGCAGCCCGAGGGCGTCGATGTGGCGATGCGGCTGATCGAGGGCGCAGACGCCGCCTTCGAAGGATTCCGCCCGGGCGTGATGGAGCGGCTGGGGCTGGGCCCGGACGACTGCCTGGCGCGCAATCCCAAACTGGTCTACGGCCGGATGACGGGCTTCGGGCAGGACGGGCCCTACTCGCAGATGGCCGGGCACGACATCAACTACATCGCGCTGGCGGGTGTCCTCGCCCCGATCGGGCGCGCGGGCGGACC
>JASLOV010000082.1 GCA_030745285.1 Dehalococcoidia bacterium
CGCCGCCTGCGGACGGTCATCGCCGATCAGGCGCTGGCGCTCGTGGTGGTGCAGGAGACCGCAGACCGGGCTGGCTGATGAGAGGGGAAATCTAACCCGATCTCTCTCATAATAAGTGGACCATCATTGGGGGCAGGTCACAGTCGGCCGAATGGCCCCACGCGTGTCACGGGCAGCGCGCCTTTCGCGATGTGCCGCTCGATGGTCCGGACGCTGACCTGCCAGTAGTTGGCCAACTGGCGGACCGTGATGAACGGTTGCGGGTGCGTGGCGTCCCACTCGCGAGCGAGGCGTTGAGCCTCGGCGATCTGCTCGGCGGTCATCCTGGCGGCGATGATGTCGCGGTTCTCCACCCCCTGGTCCCGGTCCTCGCCAGAAGACTGAGCGACGGCGAGGTTGGTCCACATGTGCGCCTGCACATAGTCCTGCGGGACGCCTCGACCGTTGGCGTACATGAACCCGAGGCTGTTCTGCGCGCCGGCCTGTCCCTGGTCCGCCGCCAGCCGAAACCAGCGCGCTGCCTCCGCGTAGTTCTGCGGCACGCCTTCGCCGAAGTCGTACATGAACCCGAGGTTGTTCTGCGCGTCGGCATCCCCTGCCTCAGCACGAACCCGCAAGCGCATCGATCTCCGGCGTCTGCGCCTGCACCGGCGCACCGACGGCGAGCGCGGTCAGAACGGCGACGGCAACGAACCGGGTGGCATGCGTCATGCTGGTGTCTCAGCTCAAGAGGATGGGATGTCGAACCCCGATCCTACTGCTGGCTGGTAGGCGCTTCAATGCGAGGCTTACGGCTCACGCGGGTGCGCGACGGCGTTTACGGGCGCCAAAGGAACCGTCAGGCGTCCACCCCACATGGCCGCACCCAGGACGACAGCGAACACGACGGCCGACGTGCTGCCAGAACGCATCGAAGCCTCCTTCCTTCGCCTGCGAGTGCCAGAAGTCCACTTACAGCCGGATGAACGCCACCACGGCGATATATTCGACTGCTGCCGCCCAGGCGGTGCCCGCGAACCAACTCAGGCCCGACGCGCCGGTGAACGCGACGTAGGCGCACACCGCCGTGCCCGATAGCGAACCGAGCAGCGCCGGCAGCACGCAAAACGGGATACGTATGGCGAGGATGATCCTCTCGGTGGCCGCCTGGCCGCCGTTGGCCATCATGCCGAGCGTATCGCCGGTGGCGGGATCGATGCGCCACCAGGCAACGTCTTCTTCGTTGTCGACCGTTGGAGGTGCGACGACGGCGTAGCCGGCGGCCAGGTCGGCGCCGACGAGCTGTCGCATGCGCGCTCCCGCGCCGCTCGCGCTCCACGGTGCGGCGGCGAGGTCGGTGATCAGGACCCAGTTGCGACCCGAGTCGGCGTCGGCGGCCATGAGCTCGGCCGTGTTCGCCACCGGCCCGTCGACGGCCAGCAATAGTGCCTCGGCGTTGGTATCGAGGACGCCCTGGCGCAGGCGTGCATCGAATGCGTCGCCCGCACTCGTGACGTCGTTGGCGACGATGTCGAAGCGCTGCTCGAAGCTCAACGTGCCGTCGGTGCCGAGCCGATAGCCACGGTGCGTCGTCAGAATGTTGGGCCGGCGCATGTAGGTTCGAGTGCCGCCTGCCCACTCGCTGCGCGCAACCGCGAGGCTGTAGAGCTGCAGCGGAACTCCCTCGGGACTACCGGCCTCTTCGAGGATTTCTTCGTACCTTTCGCGACTCGCGGCGCGCATGATCTCGAGGATGGTGTCGCGACCGGCGAGAAAGCCGCTGGCGGCGCGGCGCTCGACGAAGTCACGCGGCAGATCGGCGCCCAACACGAGCAGGTCGCTCCAGCCGATGAGCGCCGCCTCGCGGGCGACGCGCTGGTCGTCGTCGATCGATGTTGGTGCGCTGTCGCCGCCGCGTGCGGCGCCGAGCAGGTCGAACAGGGGCCTTCGTATGACCTTGGTGTCCGAGCCGGGCACGCTCACCTCGTACTCGAGCCAGGCGGCGCTAGCGAACGTCATCGGATCTGCCGAGCCGCCGCTGACGGCGGCGTCGAGGGCGCCGAGCTGGGCGAGGGCTCCCGAGAGCTGTCGTTGCGAACCGCCGAGGAGGCTGAGGTCGGGACGCTTGACGCCGCCGTCGGCGGTGAACGCGTTGGTGTAGACGAGCTCCGAGCCGATCCTCAAGATCGGCAGCCATTCGCCGGGACGAGCGGCGCGCCGCCGCAGTTCGGCCATGAGGTCGGCAGTCGGTTCCGTGTTGAAGTCGGCGGGTGCGTGGATGGCGTAGGCCGTAAACGAAACCGGGTCGCCCGCCAGGTCGATCGGGCGGAAAACGTGCTCGAGTGCCTCGCGTTCGCGCAGGCGACCGTTGCGCGACTGCTCGACGATGACGCGGAAGGTGACCTCGTGCGCGGTATCGCGCGGCAACACGAGCGCGCCGTTGCGCTTGCGGAAGGTCACCGTTTCCGGTGAGTCCGAATGGACATCGCCCACCGCGGCATCCGGCAGCATCGGATCCAGGTCGATCCAATTACGATCGATGCGGGTTTGGACCCACCAGTGGTCCCGTGCCGCTGCCGTCGTTGCTTCGGTTTCGTCGGCAACGCTGCGAATCGAGGCGATCGCGGCGTTCAGGATCGCCGCCTGCTCATCGACTCGCGTGGCTGCCTGACTTTGCGCGTCGGCCTGGCGCTGCGCGCTGGCGGCCTCGGACTCGCGCAACTCGGTGGCGTCGAGCCCGAGGTCGCCGACCAGTTGCCAGAACCTGTCGGCGTATTCGGGCGACGCGACGACGCTCGCCGGGCCCCGGCTCGCGGGCGCGCGCACCTGTCCCATCAACGTCTCGGCAGCGGCGTCGCTGAGCTCGGCGCGTGCCAGCCGCACGCTCAACCCTTGTGCCTCCAGCATCCCGGCGAGCAGCAGCGAGCGATCGAGACTGTTGCCGAGCCGGTCCATGAGCACGCCTTCGGGGCCGCGCAGGGCGCCTTGGTAGGGGACCCAGTCGGTGTTGTCGCGCACCCATTCGAGGTGCGCCTGCTGGTCGGTGCCGAGCGAGGCGGCCAGCTCTATGGGGTCGAGGGTTTCTGCAGGGATCAGATCGGCGGCATCCTCGATGAGGTCGAGCAAACCCTCGACTCGCTGCGTTAATGCCGCCAGGTCGGGTTGTTCTTGTTGCGGGGCCCTGGCGACCGAGAGCGACGGCAGTAGCGCCAAGCTCACCACCAGCAGCCCGCTGCACATCCTGCGAATGCGTTCGGACACGGGTCTTTCCTCCTGGTCCCACAACCTCAGCGAGTCGTCGTTGTAGCGCTGATGAGCCGGCCGTCGGCGGCCAGCTCGATGCGGGTTCCCTCCCCTTCGGTGATACGGAGGCCATGCAGCACAGTCGGATCTCCCTCGGCGGACACCACGACAGTGTAGACCCCGTCGGGGATCTCGACCTCACCGACCCCGGTGGCACCTCGGGCGATCATATCACCGGCAGCATCGAAGACGGAGTAGGGATAGCTAAGCGATTGCCGCACCGCTTGTTGTAGCCCGTCGGCGTCGCGAGCCTCAAAGAAGTCGCCGTCGACGAAGCCGGCGGCGCGGCGCATCTTTTCGCGGGCCGAGTCGTCGTCGATCGCGAATCCGACGATGCTCAAGCGCAGCTCAGTGCCGGAGTCAGCGATCTCCTGTGCTGCGGCGACTAAGTCGCCACCGCACTCTTCGACGCCGTCGGTGAGAACGACGAGCACGGCGTTCTCATCACCGGCGAGGTCGGCGGCCGCTTGCTGCAACGAGTACACCAGCGGCGTCGTGCCGAGCGCTTCGATGGCGGCGAGCTCGTCGAGGATGCGCGACCGCCGCAGTGGCGCGAAGCGCACCAGCAACTCGGTGTCTTCACAGTCGCCGGGAGAGCCCTCGCGCACACGGCGACCGTAGGTTCGCAGTGCCACCTGCAGGTCTTCAGGCAGCTCGGCGACGATCTCGCCGATGACGCGCTTGGCGATGTCGATCATCGGCTCGCCGTCGAGCTCGCGGCGCATCGAGCCCGAGGCGTCGAGGACGAACTCCAGCCGCGTGCCGGGGGCGAAGCTGGTCGCGTCTTCGCCGATCGCGGCGACCTGCAGCGAGCCCATGCCGTTGCTCGGGACGCGGCGAACGAAGTAGCGCGGCGGTGACCGCAATTCGGTCGAGAGGCTTTGGTAGACCGCCTCGAGCCCATCGGCGTTGGCCGCGAAGGCGTAGCGGCCGCCGGTCGCCGCCGCCAGGTGCGTGAGGAAGCGCTCACCCGTGCTGGTGCTGTCCGGTATGCGTGCCTTGAGTCCCCAGCCGAGACCAATGGTATGGATGCGCGTGCTGGTTTGTTGCAACAAGCGCCAGACCTGCGAGGACTCCAGCGTGCTGCCGGCGTCGGCGCCGTCGGTCATCACGACGATGACGCGGTCGCCGGGTGCTTGCTCGAGCAGGCCCAGACCGGTGGCGATGGCGTCGAACAGAGGTGTCTTACCGTCGGCGACGAACTTACCGTCGACCGCCGTCAGCAACGCGTCGGGGTCGCCGCTGAACTCGTCGAGCAACACCTCGGGCTCGCCGTCGAAAAATCTCACCAGGTTCATGCGCTCGCCGGGTCCCATTTGCTCGATGAACGCGGCCACGGCCCCCTGCAGGTCCTCCGTGCTACCCTCCATACTCGCGCTGGTATCGAAGATCAGTACGATCGAGGCGGGAGGTTGGCTGACGCGGAGCTTCAGGTCTGTATCGGCAGCGACGTCGCTGGTGTCGATCGCCCAACTCAGCGTCGCCGGGTTGCTACGCAGGTTCCCGGGTGACACTTCCTTGATGACGGTCCCGCCCGCGTCAGTCAGTGCCATCGCAGTGCGCAGCTCGGGCACGCCGGCGAGCTCGAACGTCATGACACCGTTCGGGCCGGGTGGTTGCAGGTCGAAGTAGTCGGTGTCTGCGGGTGTCTCGATCGTCCCGGCGACGAACGAACCGGCTGCTAGGACGCCGGCTTCGGCCGGGGCATCGTTGGGCTCCACTTCGTCATTCGCCTCGACGGCGAGGGCCACGAGTTCTGCGGCCTTGCCCGACGGCGCTCCGTCAGGTCGAGCGGCCGTGGTTTCTGCCCCGCCAGTGGCAGCCGTGTCCACCTCCCCACCGGCGGAGCCCGTGCCAGCGGCGCGATCGGGCGGCACCGCCATCGCCAGCACCGAAGTAGTGCCGGTCGCATCGCCTTCGATGAACTGCACCGATCCGAGGTTCACCCTGTGCCCGCCGTAGTTGTCGAGCACGTGCAGCTTCACATAGCGCGCGGCCACGCCCAGCGGGAACACTTGCGGTCCTAGTTCGTCGGCAAGCTCGAAACGGCCGACCTCGCGGAACCCGTCGAGCGGCGAGTCGCTCGACACGGAGACGGCGATGGTCTTGGTGCGGAACGCCGGACTCCGTTCAGCCTGTTGAAGCACAACGCGGTCGAGCAGCGCTTCGCGATTGCCGTTGAAGGCGATGACGATCTGCTCGCCCTGGAACGGACCGATGCTGCGGCGCACCGTGCCCGACAACCAGCCGCGCTCGTTGTCAACGGCGTCGAGCAGCGTGATGAGGTTGCCGGCGCCGTACTCGGAGCTCGACCACACCACCGTGCCGCCGAGCGACGGATCGGCCAGGTTGCGCTCGACGCCGTTGAGGATCGAGTCCGCGCCGGAAGCCGCCTCCACCACCATCACTTCGGCCAGCTGCGCTCTGTCGCCACCGTGGTTGGAGAGGATGCGAAGCTGCAGGTAGCGGACGTCGGTCGGCTCGAAGCGGATCCACTGCTCGCCGGGTCGATCCGGCAGCGTCGTCGCCGCGAGGCGCTCGAAGCCGTCGTCGACACCGGTAGTCGAACCCCACACCTCGACACCGGCGGGAATCTGCGTCGGATCCTCGATGGTTTCGTACGTGGCCGTGTCGACAACCACCGCGCCGACCCGCGCCGTCGCGCCCTCGTGGAACGAGAAGACTATTTCCTGCGGGAAGTCGTCTCCGCTCGAAGACCACCCGCACGTCGGCCGGCACCCCAACCCTCGCGCAACGAAGGTCAGCCCATCGATGAGATTGGCAGCAGCCCAGGTCGTCGCGTTGCGTTGCGAGGTGGCGCTCTCGACGCGGCCGCCGAGTGCGCCCAGCGCGATGTCGAATCCGGCGGCTTCGTCCTGAGAACTCGGCGTCCGGTGGGCCGCCGCGACCGAGACGCCGGCCGCAACTAGGAGAACCGCGAACGATAAGATCGTCCCGCGTGGAAGCCGCATGGAGACAATCTATCGCACCGCGGCGGACACCGGCAACAACGATGAGCGGTTCGTGGTCGATCTGGCGGGTGACCGACTTCTCGGCGTCCGCGACACCGTTCTGGTCCGTGCTCTTCCGGGCGTAGATGGCAGCGATCATGGCTACTTGCTCCTCTTGCGGCGAGTGGGCCTCGACGGCAGCTCGATCCGGAACGGGACGCGCGTCTTCTCCTGCAGTTGGCCCTTCTTCATCAGGAAGGCGTCGAGCGCGCGGCGAATCTGCTCCGCGATCTTGACCCCCTCCTCGTCGTAGACCCGCTGGAGGGCCTGGAGCTGCTGGGGGCTGAGGTAGACGTTGTACCGGATGAACGAGTCCATATACATTACTATACACCCGACACTGTATTCACAGACCCTACTGAACCGGACGATTCGCTTGGACGCCCCCCGCGTACACCGTGTAAGCGGCCCCGCTCCCCGTCCTGGCTGGGACCACGCGCTTCCCAGCGGTCTCACACCGCGATAAGGGCCGGTGTGGAGCGCACCTGCGTCACCCCGTCACCACAGCCCCGTTTTCGGGCTTCCAGGGTGACGCCGGTCGTAACGCGGGTGACGTAAGGCCCTGTCAGTGGTGCGAGACATGGGCTTCTATCCTCACCTGCCTCACCCACGCCGCTCCCGAGACCGTTACGCAGGTGAACCGGGCCCAACTGGAGCAATCTGTTACACGTGCAACAGATTCAGACCTGGGGGGGAGGGTCTATCACCGTCCCAGAATCGACTCGAAGACTCGAACACCCAGGTTTTGCCCGAAACCCGTCTGACCGCTACAATCAGCCTGTTTTCACAGACAGATCATGACGCTCCAGCGCGGCACCCGCCTCGGCCCGTATCAGATCGAGTCCCCCATCGGCGCAGGGGGCATGGGTGAGGCCTACCGCGCCCACGACCCCAAGCTCCAGCGCACGGTCGCCATCAAGGTGCTGGCGAAACAGGATGACGACGCTTCGGCCAAGCT
>JASLOV010000083.1 GCA_030745285.1 Dehalococcoidia bacterium
GACGATTCGCGAACGCATCGACGGACTGATCGACCCGGACAGCTTCCGCGAGCGGGGCCTCCTGGCCGGCATCGGCGAGTACGACGGGCGCGGGCAGCTGACGGGCTTCTACCCCAGCGGCTACGTGATGGGCCAGGGGGAGATTGACGGCCGCCGCGTGGTCGTCGGCGGCGGCGATTACACCGCTCGCCCGCCCAGCGGCAGCTCCGGCGTGCGCACGGGCGGTGGCCGTGCCCGCGGCAAGGGCGGCGAGGACGAGCGCATGGCACTGGAGCTGAAGCTGCCGATGATCCGCCTGATCGACGGATTCGGCGCCGACATCCGGGCGACCGCGAGCATGGGTCGCACCTACATCCCGGAGCTGCCCGGCTGGCCGACCGCCTCGGCGCTGATGAGCGAGGTGCCGGTCATCTCGGCGGCGCTCGGCGCCGTGGCCGGGTTGCCGGCGGCGCAGGTCGCGATCTGCCACTTCGCGATCATGATCAAGGAGACGTCGCAGGTCTTCGCGGCCGGGCCTCCCGTGGTGGAACGCGGCGTCGGCCGTATGCCGACGAAGGAGGAGCTGGGCGGCCACCGTATCCACGCTCGCGAGAGCGGGCTCGTCGACAACGAGGCCGAGGACGAGGCGGACGCCTTCCGCCAGATCCGGCAGTTCCTCTCGTACCTGCCGACCAGCGTCTACAAGCTGCCGCCGGTCGAGCCCGTCGACGATGATGACCCGATCGACCGGCGGGAGCAGGCACTGCTCTCGCTGATCCCACGCGAGCGCAACCGCCCGTACGACGTGCGCGAGATGATCGACCTGATCGTGGACCGCGGCAGCGCCTTCGAGATGGGGCGCTACTACGGCGCCGGCCAGGTCACGATGTTCGCCCGCATCGGCGGCAGGCCGGCCGGCATCCTGGCCAACGACCCGATGCGCATGGGCGGCACGATGGACGCGGACGGCTCGCAGAAGCTGGAGAAGTTCGTCGACCTCTGCGACACGTTCCACCTGCCGGTGATCAACTTCGTCGACCAGCCCGGCTTCATGATCGGCGTGGCGGCGGAGTCGGCGGGGACGCTCAAGCAGGGCGCTCGCGCGCTCTGCGCCATCGATGCCGCAACGGTGCCGTGGGCGACGGTGATCGTGCGCAAGATGTACGGCGTCGCCGGCGGCGGCCACCAGCCGTTCAACCGCTTCGTCTTCCGCGTCGCCTGGCCGAGCGCGGAGTGGGGCTCGATCCCGATCGAGGGCGGCGTGACGGCCGCGTACCGTCGCGAGATCGAAGATGCGGACGACCCGGCGGCGAAGCGCGAGGAGATCGAGGCCCGCATGATCTCGCTGCGCTCGCCGTGGGCCGCAGCCGAAGCCTTCAACGCCGAAGAGATCATCGACCCCCGCGACACCCGCCCGGTGCTCGACGATTGGCTGGAGATGGCCTACGACCGACTCCCCGCAGACATCGGCCGCAAGACCCGTCCGATGCGGCCCTGACCGCAGGCGGTGGCCCGGCGAACGAACCGCTCCGTTCGCCGTTCTGAACATCAGCAGGGCCGTCCAGCCCTGCTGATCCGCGCGACGTTGGTCTGAGGGGGTCCATGCGAGCAGGCATCATCGCGGGAAGCGTGGCAGCGGTTGCCGCGGTGGCGCTGTCGCTGCCGCTGCACGCGCCGAGCGACACGCTCTTCAACAGCGCCTCGGTCGCCGCCGGCGCCCTCGTGGTGGGGGTGCTGGCCGCCGTGCTCCGCGGCGCCATCCCCCCCGGCCCGACCCGGCACCGGAAACTTGCGATCGCCTGGCTCGGCCTCTTCGTCGCGGTCGCGCTGGTGATCGTCGCCGGCGAGACACAGCTCGAGCGCATGGTGGAGTTCGGCCTCCCGCTCGCCGCGCTGGTCTTCGCGATCGTCGGCCTGCTTACCCCGGTGATCGAACGCGCGCCCCTGCGCGGCCGCTGGCCGGCACCGGCCGCGCTGGTGGTCGCGGGCGCGCTCAGCGTCGCGCTGGCCGGCCAGGGCGACGGGCAGAGCGGCACGCTCTCGCTGCCGGCGCCCCCACAGGCGAGCGCGCAACTTCGTACCGCCACACCGACCCCCGGTACGCCGACGCCTGCGCCGACCGCGTCGCCGCCGGCAACCTCGACGCCCACGCCGACCTCGACGTCTGCGACATCGCCCTCACCCTCGCCGTCTCCCAGCCCGACGCCGAGCCCGACCGCCGCGCCGGTCACGCTCGCCGTGGCCAGCGCCGAGGACGTGTCGGGCGTCACCTTCGTCGTCGGGGAGGGGTCGGAGGCGACGTTCACCGTCAACGAGAAGCTCTCGCGGCTGCCGCTGCCGAACGATGCGGTGATCCGCACCGAGGCGCTCAGCGGGTCGATTCACCTCGACGGACGGCCCTCGGCGATCGAGCTCGACCTGCAGCAACTCTCAAGCGATCAGTCGCGCCGCGATCGGTACATTCGTGACCGCATGTTCGCCCGCGAGCCGATCGCCACGCTGACGTTCGATCAGTTGCCGGCGCTGCCGGAGCGCTACAGCACGGGCGACGTCTTCGAGGGCGAACTGACCGGACGCCTGCTGATCCTCGGCGTCGAGCACCCGCTCACGTTCATCGTGGAGGCGCGGCTCGATGCGGACGCGCTCTTCGTGCTCGGGCGCACGACGTTCACGTGGGACGAGATCGGAGTGCCTCGCCCCAGCGTCCCCAGCGTGCAGGTACAGGACGAGGTCCGCGTCGAGGTGCTGATCGCGGCCCGCCCGACGCTGGGCGGGGCCAACTGACGCTCAGACGCCCTCGACCAGCCAGCGCTCGTGATCGCTGGTAGGCTGCGCCCGCGGCGGCAGTTCTCGCGAAGGGGTCGAGCGATGGGTCCGACGCACATCAGACTCACGGAGGAGCGGCGGGAGCGTGTGCTGCGGGCCGCGCGCGAGTTCTTCAGCGGCACCCTGGACGAAGAGCTGAGCGACTTCCGCAACGAGCTGCTGCTCGACTTCTACATCAAGGAACTGGGCGCCGGTATACAACCAGGCCATCCAGGACGCGCGCGCATCGATGCAGACGAAGCTCGAGGACCTCGAGGGCGAATTCTGGGAGCCGGAGTCGGAGGAGGCGTCGCCCTCGGACTGAGCGAGTGTATTCTCCGCGCGAGTCGCGGCCCTGCCGCGACCGGCGACAACGTGACCGAGGGCGGAGCAGACGATGACCACCACCACCGAACCGATCGTCGAGACCACGGGCGGAGCACTCCGTGGCACCTCGGAAGGCGACATCCTCGTCTTCCGTGGCATCCCCTACGGAGCCTCGACCGGCGGCGAGGGACGCTTCCGGCCCCCTCGGCCCGCCGAGCCGTGGAGCGGGGTGCGCGACGCGACCGAGTTCGGGCCGATGTGCCCGCAGTCCGGCCCGCTGGTCGGCGGCGGCCAGAGCGAGATCATGGGCGACTCGCCCAACCTGCCGTTGAACGAGGATTGCCTGGTGCTGAACGTCTGGACGCCGGCGCTGGAAGACGGTGTGAAGCGTCCGGTGATGGTCTGGCTGCACGGGCGCGGGTTCGCCGGCGGCGCCGGCTCGGAGCAGCTCTACAACGGCGCGAACCTGGCGTGGCGCGGCGACGCCGTGGTGATCACCATCAACCACCGCCTGAACGTCTTCGGCTACCTGCACCTCGCGGACCTCGGCGGGCCGGAGTTCGCCGGCTCCGGCGTCGCGGGCATGCTCGACGCGGTGCTGGCGCTGGAGTGGGTGCGCGACAACATCGCACGCTTCGGCGGGGACGCCGGCAACGTCACGATCTTCGGCGAGTCCGGCGGCGGCAGGAAGGTCTGCACGTTGCTGGCGCTGCCGTCCGCCGAGGGGCTGTTCCATCGCGCGATCGTGCAGAGCAGCGTGACGGTGCACGCCGTGGAGGCGGACGCCGCGACGGAGGAGGCTGAGCGCCTGCTCGCGCACCTCGGCATCAAGCCGGGCGAGCTGCGGAAGCTGCAGCAGCTGCCCGCGGACGAACTGACGGCGGCCGTGACGGCCCTGCCGGCCGACGGCTCGGGCGGGAACTTCCGCTACGCACCGGTCGTTGATGGCGACTACTTCCCGGTGCACCCCTTCGACCCCGTGCCCGCGCCGACAGCGGTGAACGTGCCGCTGCTGCTGGGCACGAACAAGGACGAGAACGCGCTGTTCCTGGCGGGCGACCCGCGACGGCGGCGGCTGGAGGAGCACGAGCTGCTGGAGCGGCTGGACCCGCTGCTGGGCGATCGGCGCGACGAGATCCTCGGCACCTACCGCCAGCATCGACCGGACGACACGCCGTGGGACCTGCTGGTCGGCATCACGAGCGAGGCCCGGCGGCTGGTGGCGACGACGGTGGCTGAGCGGCAGTCGGCGGCCGGCGGCGCGCCGGTGTTTATGTATCTCTTCAACTGGGAGAGCGACTTTCGGGGCGGGCTGCTGAAGGCCGCTCACGCGATGGAGATCCCGTTCGTCTTCGACAACCTCGACCGCATGGAGATGACGGGCGACCGCCCGGACCAGCACGAGCTGGCGGCGACGATGAGCGAGACGTGGCTGGCCTTCGCGCGCAACGGCGACCCGAACGGCGAGGGCCTGCCAGACTGGCCGGCCTACGACGCCGCCTCGCGCACGACGATGCTGTTCGACACGCCGAGCGGGGCCGTCGACGACCCGCGCAGCGAGGAGCGGACGATCTGGGGCGACTTCAATCTCTACCGGTAGGTGACCTCTCTAGGCAGGTTCGGCATCCGGCCATCCGTGGGACCGATCTGGAGTTCGCTAGAAGCGGAACTTGACGCCGAGTTCCTTCGTGACCTGTTCGAACCAGTCGATCACCTCGGGGTGGTATGGGATGCCGCGCTCGCTGCGGACGATCTCCTCCTCGTGCTCGGGCAGGCCGGCGTACCAGACACGCTCCTCGTCGGGCGCGGGCTTTGAGTCGCGCAACGTGCGCAGGTAGGTGTCCATGTCGTCCTTGAACACCTCGAGGTCGGCGAAGGCGTCGATCTTATAGGCGATGAAATGGTGGGCCTGGCCGGCGCGCCGGTCCGGGCCCGCTCCCTGCCCGGCCAGCACCGTGGTGAGGATCTCGATCATCACGCCGAGGCCATAGCCCTTGTGCGAGCCGATTTCGCGCGTGCCTCCCAGCGGCAGCATCACGTAGTCCTCGGGAATCTCGCGCTCGTCCATGATCGGCGTGCCGTCGGCCTCGGCGACCCAGCCGGGCAGGGTGCCCCGGCCGAGGCGCTGGGCGAGGCGGATCTTGTTGCCAGCGACGGAGCTCATCGAGGCGTCGAAGATGAAGGGCGGCTCCTTGCGTGCCGGGGCGGCGAAGGCGAGCGGGTTGAGGCCGATCAGGCGTTCCGACCCGTGCGTCGGCGCGACCGACACGCCGCCGGCGGTCTGGGCGACGCCGATCATGTCGCGCTCCAGCGCCATCGCGGCGTGGTAAGCGGCCGCGCCGAAATGGCCGCCGCCGGCGACGCTGACGGCGCCGATGCCGTAGGCCTCCGCCCGGTCCATGGCGATGCTCATCGCCTCCGGGCCGATCACTCCGCCGTGCGCGCCGTCGCTGTCGATCGTGCAGACGGCCGCTGCTTCGCGCGTGATCTTCCACTGCGGGTTGGGGTTGATGCGGCCCGCTTTGAAGCCCTCCACGTAGACGCGCAGCATATTGCTCGCACCGTGCGACTCGATACCGCGGAGGTCGGCGTAGAGCAGCACGTCCGTCGATTGGCGGGCGTGGTCGTCGGGCATGCCGAGCGCGCGGAAGATGTCTTCCACGGTAGCGCGGACGTCGTCCGGCGAGACGCGCATCTCCAGGTCGGACGGAACGTGGAAGTGTTCGAGCATCAGAGCCTCCTGGCTGGTTGGCCGGCGGGCCACTCGAGCGCCGGGCGGGGACTGCAGGGTCGGCGCCGAGGCGCATCTTACCCGCACATCACGCCCGTGCGCCTCGGGAACGCAGACGGCGGGCGTGGCGAGGGTTTCGGGTTCGGCCGCTAGCGGTAGGACTTCCGCTTGTGGAAGTTCAGGCGGTAGGCGTACTGGGAGACGCTGGAGATCAGCCGCTGAACGCGGTTCTCCTCGCGCCGCTCGTCGTCGTTCTTCTCGCGGGCCGTCATGCGGAAGGCGTCGCGCTTGAACGGGATGACCTGCACGAGCGGGTGCCCGAGTTTGATCGTGCCGGTCACGCCCTCGGCCAGCCAG